>DASYGU010000167.1:0-1737 GCA_035999355.1 Candidatus Limnocylindria bacterium
GCGAGGCAGCCGCCGAGTCGCCGTTCCACGGACGAATCGCCGACTCGGTCGTGCCCCAGATCGACCGCCTGTTCGACGATGGCTGGACGGGTGAGGAACGGAAGGTCATCGCCGAGCTGCGAAAGATCCTGGACCTGCCCGACCTCGACGTGGCCGCGACCACGGTACGGGTCCCGGTCCACACCGGCCACTCGGTCGCGCTTCACGTCCGGACGGTGCGCCCGACAACGCTCGAGGCGATCGAATCCGCACTCCGCGCCGCGGCGGGAGTTGAGTACCGCGCCGCCGATGGATCGGACCGCCATCCGATGCCACTCGACGTGGAGGGCCGCGACCCGGTGCTCGTCGGCCGGCTGCGCGCGATCCCCGGCCGCGAGCGCGGATTCGCCCTGTTCGTGGCCAGCGACAACCTGCGCAAGGGCGCCGCGTTGAACGCCATCCAGGTGGCGGCCGCCTTCGACCCGGACCGGTTTGGCTGCCTCCTGCCTGAACCTCGATGACCCGGCGCCTCCCCCTGCGCATCGCGATTGCCGCCGGGGTCGTCCTCGTCGCCGCGGTCGCCATCGGCTTTGGTCTGGGCCGGCTCCTCTCCGCCCCGGGCGAAAGCCCGACGCCCAGCGCCTCACCGTCGGACGCCGCGTCGTGCCAGGTCACGGTCACCCCGACCACCATTCACGTTGATCCCTCCAATGGCAGCTCGGATGACGTCCTGTTCTTCGCCGGCGCCGGCTTCCCGCCGAACGCCGCCATCCAGATCGACTTCGGAGCCACCGATGCGGTTGAAGAGCTCGAGACCACCACCGGCGGTACGTTCGACGCCGCGATTCCCGCCTCGGTGGGCACCACCTATCCCGCTGACGTGGAGGCGGGCCCGCTGACCTGGACCGTCCACGGCCTGCCCGAACCCGGATCGTCGCCCGGTGGCTCCCCGGCCGCCGAGCCGTCGTGCACGGCCGAGGTCACGGTGACCGTTGCCCTCACGGCTGCCGCGAGCCCCACCCCGCCCACCGACCTGTCGGCCGACGGCTACGCCGAGATCCTGGCCGACGGCGTTCGGGTACGGGTGGAGCCGTCCATCGACGCGACCGTGGTCGGCGCCCTGTTCACCGGTGACGTGGTCCGGATCCTGGCACCCGCCCAGGTCGTCGATGGATTGGCCTGGTACCGGATCGAGTCGGTCGTCACCCAGAGCGGCGACCAAGTGAGTGGCTACGTGGCGGCGGGTGCCGACGGTCAGAATTTCCTCCGCCCGACCGGCGAGCCGCCACCGCCCACGCCGTCCCCGTCACCGTCCGCCTCGCCTTCGGCGTCGCCGACCTAGTCCAGACTGGCCTAGCGCGGGTACTCCACGAAGCTCCACATGTGGTCGTGGTCGGGGGAGAGGTAGGTGACATCGGGCAGCAGCTCCAGCCCCGCGTCGAAGTAGGCGTTGAACACGATCCGGAACGCGTTCACCGGGCTGATCCGGTCGGAGAAGCCCTCGGCCTCGGCATCGACGCCGGGCAGCCGGTATGCGGTCAGGACGTTGAACTTCCAGAGGATCTCGTCGTCGGTGGCCTCCAGCCACTGGAAGTCCGCGCCCTGCTCCCGGAAGCGCGGCGGGAAGGGACCCTCGTCGGCCTGGAGGATGATGATCGGCTCCGGATCGCCTGGCGGGGTGTTGGCGATGATCTGGTCGATGGCCTCCAGCGTCCGCCGGTTGGCGTACTTCAGCTGCTCGATGTAGCCCTCGTTGTC
>DASYGU010000197.1:0-4587 GCA_035999355.1 Candidatus Limnocylindria bacterium
CCAAATGACCCCTGCCCCGACGCCGACCGCAACCGGATCCTGGTCCTTGCCCTGGCCGCGACCGCGGTCTTCGGGTTGATGGCCGGGCTCGCTTTCGTGGCGGACTACGCCACGCACCAGCGGATCATGTATCGAGGCGCGTGGGGACGGGCGGCGCGGCGGGGAATCCTGGCCGGCCTCGTCCTGGCCGCGGTCGCTGGACTTCGGCTCGTGGACGCGCTCAACGTCTTCTCGGCGCTGGTCGTGATCGTGGTCGCCGGCGCGGCCGAGTGGCTGGCGACGCGCCGGCTGGACGCCCCGTGACCACCGATCCCGCTCCGGGCTCGAGCCCGGACTCGGGAGATCCGTTCGGGGGGCAGGCGACCGACCCGGACACGCTGGCCGAGATCTACGACCTTGAGCACGACGCCGTCACCGACGACCTCGGCTTCTACCGCGAGCTCACCCGGCGGGTGCGGGGCGCGGTGCTCGACCTGGGCTGTGGATCCGGCCGCCTGTTTGGCGCGTTCCTCGATGGTCGAGCGAGCCGAGTGGTCGGGGTCGATGCCTCGTCCGCGATGCTGCGCCGGGCGGCGGCCCGGATCGCGCGCGACACGCGCCTGGCCGATGCCCTGGCCGAAGGCCAGATCGAGCTGGTCCACGGGGACGTCCGTGGCGTGCGCCGATCCGAGCGGTTTGGCCTGATCGTGGCCGCCGGGGTCCTTCCTCACCTGAACGGCCCGGAGGACGCGGCCCGCCTCCTCGCCCGCGCCGCGCGCCTGCTCACCCCTCGCGGCCTGCTGGTCCTCGACGACCTCGGTCCCGCGTCGCTTCCGTCGTCCGATCTTCCGCTGGCCGTCGACTGGACCGTCCGTTCGAGCGACCGAACGTTCACCCGGCGCAGCCAGCTCGTGCGTCGCGAGGCACCCGAGGGACTGCGCGTGACCTTGTCCACGGTCGTGGATCGGCAGGACCCCGATGGTACGATAGCGCGGCTTCCGGCCAGTTTCCGCCTCTGGTACCCCTCTCTTGACACCGTCGTGCGGCTGGTTGAGGCCGCAGGACTCGCTCTTGCCGTGACGCACGGATCGCATGATCTGGAGGCGTTTTCGAGCGAGAGCGAGCGCCTGATCGTCCTCAGCCGGCGGATCCGGCACCGGTCCGGGCGACGGGCATTGGAAACCGAATGAGGCGAGGCAGCGAGTGGCGGGAGAGCGGATCCGGCTCCTGATGATCGAGGACGTGCCGCAGGTGGCGTCGCACGTTCGGTCGCTGCTCATTGCCCAGAGCCAGATCCAGATCGTCGAGGTCATCGGTGACGGTGACCGGGCGCTGGCTGCGGTCGGCGACTTCCGCCCCGACGTGGTCATCATCGACTGGCTGCTCCAGGGCCGGGTGAGCGGCGCCAAGGCGGCCTCCAGCATTCGCCAGGCCCATCCCGACGTGGGGATCATCGTGCTCACCGTGCCGCAGGAGCCGATCACCGAGGATCCGACCCGCGGCATCGACGCCGTCCTCCGCATGCCACTCGCCGGTTTCGACCTGACGGCGGTCATCCGCCGTGTCGCCGAGGAGCGGGTCGCGCAGACGACCGGTGGTGGCGCCCAGATGGTCAGCCTGTTCTCGCCGAAGGGCGGCGTCGGCCGCACGACGCTCGCCTACAACCTGGCCGTCGCGCTGGCGGGCGAGGAGCCGGTCTGCCTTGTGGACGGCTCGCTCCAGTTCTCCGACCTCCGCGGCCTCCTCCGCGCTCCGGCCGACGCCCGGTCGATCCTCGACCTGCCCACCGACAAGATCAAGGAGGGTGACGTGTCGGAGGTGATGTTCCGCGACCCGTCCGGGATCGACGTCCTGCTTGCCCCGCCTCGGGTCGAGATGGCCGAGATGATCACCACCCGCGACATCGAGAAGTCGTTGTCGCTGCTGCGGAACCTGTACGGCCACGTCGTGATCGACACGCGAGCGGCCCTGACCGACGAGGTGCTCGCGTTCCTCGACGCATCCGACCTCGTCCTCCAGATCCTGACCTTCGACGCCCAGGCAGTGCGTGCGCTGGCCATGGCCAACGAGGCCTTCGCCGCCATCGGGTACCCGCCGTCCAAGCTGGCGGTGGTCCTCAACCGGGCCGACGCCTCGGGCGGAATGAGTCGGGAGGAAGTCGAGGAGGTGCTCGGCCAGCACATCGACTTCGAGATCGTGTCCGACGGCCGGCTGGTGCTGGCCGCGAACAACGAGGGCGTGCCGTTCGTGTCGGCCAGCCCCGACGCCCAGATCTCCAAGGGCGTGCGGAGCATCGCGGCCGCCCTCCTCGCCCACCGCCGCTCGCCGGCCGTGTCCGTGGCCGCACGCTGACGGCCGTGGTCTCGCCCGACCACCGTCCGATCGCCGTCTTCGACTCCGGAGTCGGCGGCCTCACGGTCCTTTCCGAGATTCAGCGCCGGCTGCCCGGCGAGTCGACCGTCTACCTCGGCGACAACGCCCGGACCCCGTATGGGCCGCGCTCCGCGGACGAGGTGCGCGCCTTCACCCTCGAAAGCGCGGACTGGCTCCTGGCCCAGGATCCCAAGGTCCTCGTCTTGGCCTGCAACACGGCCACCGCCCATGCACTGCCCCAGGTGCGTGAGCACGTCTCCGTCCCGGTCCTCGGCGTCGTTCGCCCGGGGGCCGTCGCGGCGGCCGCGGCGACCCGCAGCCGGCACGTCGGGGTGGTGGCCACGGCCGGCACGGTGGCATCGGGTGCCTACCTGGCGGCCATCGGCGACGCCGACCCGGCGGTGAGCGTCGTCCAACAGGCCTGCCCGGACCTCGTCCCGCTGGTGGAGGCGGGGGACCTGTCCGGCCCGCACGTGCGGATCGTGGTCGGGGGTTACCTCGATCAGCTGCGGGCCCAGGATCCGCAGCAGGACACCCTGCTCCTCGGCTGCACCCACTACCCGCTCCTGCGCGCCACTTTCGAACAGCTGCTCGGGCCCGCGGTCAGCGTGGTGGACTCGGCCTTCACCACCGCGCTTGCCCTCGAGGACCTGCTCGACGCGCTCCAGGCGCGGAGCGGGCCACGAGCCGGCGTTCCACCGCAGCCCAACCGGGTTGCCACCACCGGCGATCCCGAGACGTTCCGGGCGGTGGCGGTCCGCCTCTTCGGCGACGGCCTGCCGGACGTCGAAGCGGTGGAGCTGGTTTCCGCGAAGGCCGTCCGCGCCGACTAGACTGCGCCCGTGAGCCGCACCACGGCCCGGCTGACCGCCGGGATCGTCATTGGCACTGTCCTCACCGCCACCGTCGCGGTCGCCGGTCGCCGCCTCGAGCAGCGGGCCGGGACCCACCTGCTCGACTGGGCCACGATCCGGTCCATTGCCCGCCGTCGGGTTGGCGATCGGCGCGGAGCGCTGTCGCCGGTGGAACGCGCCCGGATCGCAGCGTTCTACCAGGCCGAGGCCGAGCGCGTTGCACCCCTGGTGGCCACCGAGATCGGGGCGACCCTCAGCACCCCGTTCGAGCCGCCGGCGGTGATCGACCGGATGGAGTGGATCGACCTCAACCTGAGCACGTTCCGCCAGCTCATCGGCCGGCTGGAGGCCGAGCTCACCGGGTCACGTCCCACGCCGCGCGGCACCGGCCCGGCCATCGCCCGAATCGTGAACCGGAGCATCGGCAACCACCAGCTCGGGTGGCTGCTCGCGTTCCTGGCCGGCAAGGTGCTCGGCCAGTACGACATCAGCCTCCTCGCGTCGGCCGCGCCGACCCGCGGCCGCCTGTACTTCGTGGAGGCCAATGTTCGGGCAACCGCGGACGCCCTCGGCGTGGACCGGGCCACATTCCGCACGTTCATCGCCATCCACGAGGTCACCCACGCGTACGAGTTCGAGGCGCACCCCTGGCTGCGCACCCATTTCGCCTCACTCGTGGAGGAGACGATCCACCAGCTGGCTGCTGACGCGGGCGGGATGTGGTCCCGCCTGACCCAGGCCGCGAACGGTTCGGGGCACTGGATGGAGCGACTCATGACCCCGGCCCAGCGCGCGGCGTTCGAGCGGACCCAGGCCCTGATGTCGCTGCTCGAAGGGGCCTCGAACCACGTCATGCACCAGGTGGGCGCGCGGATCCTGCCCGAGTTCGACGAGCTGCACGAGCGGTTCGAGGGCCGCCACCGGCGCCGGGGACCCCTCGAGCAGCTCATCCTGCGCCTGACCGGCCTCGACCTGAAGATGGAGCAATACGCCGAGGGAGAGCGCTTCGTGGCCGCCGTGGTGGCGGGCAGCGGCACGGAGGGACTGGCCCGCGTCTGGCGTGGCCCTGAATGGCTGCCGACCATGGCCGAGATCCGCGAGCCCGACGCGTGGCTCGCACGGGCAGACGCCCTCGACGGCACGGGTGGCCGGACCGCGGGCGGGGAGCACCGCCCCTGACCACCGGCCCTGAGGTCAGGATCCTCACCACCCCGATCTTCGGTGCGCCCCTGACCCCGGACATGGTGGCGCGGATCGAGGCGGTCCCCGGCGCACGGGTGATCCCCATCTCCCGTGACGGGTTGGCCCACGGTGACGACGAGGCGGCGATTGCGGAGGCCCAGGTTCTGCTCCGCGGACCGATCGCGTCGTCGGTTCTCGA
>DASYGU010000236.1:0-3345 GCA_035999355.1 Candidatus Limnocylindria bacterium
GCGCCGGATCGAGGGCACCGGCCAGCTTGGCGAGACCGCCTCGTGGACGGGATCCAGCGCGGTGGTCGTCGATGCGCTGACGACGGTGTTCACGGTCCACGCCAACGATGCCGAGGTGGTGGTCGACGTGTACGGCCTCGGCGCACCAGCCGAGCAGGGGATGGAGGCCGATCTGCCGGAGACCGAGCAGGCGGCGCAGGAAGCCCTGGTCGCGCTCCGCGCCGATCTCCTGGACCTGGAGACCTGGATTCCGGATGACGAATGGGCCGACTCCGAGTGGCAGCCCTACGAGCCCCAGGCCATCCGGCTCCTGATCGGGAGCGCTGACGACGAGGAGCCGGACCCCGACGCCTCGGGAGGCGCCCCGGTGGAGTGGCCGGGCACCATCCCGCCTGCCGAGCTCGGCCAGGAGAGCCCGCTCCAGGAGCTGCGCTGTGGCGTGGTCGCGGGCGCCGAGGCCGGCACCTGGTACGAGGCGCTCCGCGAGGCGAACCAGATGACCCGCTTTACGCACGATGGCCACCTGTACCGGGTGGTCCCGCGTCCGCTCCTGCCCGACGAGGAGCTGACCTGCGGGAGCCTGGAAGGCTGATCGCGCTCGGACGGAACCACGTCGGGCCGCCGAACGTCAGGAAGGCATGAGACGCCCTCGTCACGCCCTGCTCGGAGTTCCGCTGGCCCTCGCGCTCGGCGCCTGCAGCGCCAGCAGCCCGGCGCCGTACAGCGGTCCCGTCCCGCACCCGGCCGGATCCGAGCTCGTGGTCCGCATCGACTGGACCGGCGGCTTCGTTCCGTACGAGTCCCTGTTCACGAGCCTTCCCCAGTTCACCCTTCTCGGTGACGGCCGCGTCTTCGTCGAGGGCCCGCAGATCGCCATCTACCCCGGCCCGGCACTCCCGAACGTCCAGGTTCGTCAGCTGACCGAGGAGGGCATCCAGAGCATCCTGTCCCGGATCGCGGAGACAGGCCTGTTCACCGAGAGCAGCTCGTGGGATGCGGCGACCCAGTTCATCGCCGACGCAAACTCCACGGTGTTCACCGTGCGTGCCGACGGCCGCGAGGTGGTGCTCGACATCTACGCGCTCGGGTTCCTGACCGATCCGGTCAGTGATTCGCTCGACATCACCGCTGCCGAACGGGACGCCCACGAGCGGCTCCAGCGCCTCGAGAACGACCTGCTCAGCCTGGACACCTGGATCCCGGCCGATGACTGGGCCGACGACGCATGGCAGGGCTATATCCCGGACGCCATGCGGCTGCTGGTCGCCAACATCGACGATCGGCCCCCGAACCCGGACGACCTGGGCAGCGAGCCAATGGCCTGGCCATCGGCCACCCCGCCTGATGCGTTCGGCACGGCAACCGACGTGCACGACGTCCGCTGTGGCGTGGCGAGCGGCGCCGACGCCGAGACCTGGCATGCCGCCCTGGGGCAGGCGAACCAGCTCACCCCGTGGTCATACGACGGCCACCTGTACTCGGTGACCGCCCGGCCGCTCCTGCCCGACGAGCCCCTCGACTGCGGGCTGCCCGAGGCCTGATCCGCCCGGCCCACCCGAGACGTCGCCAGGCGTCTGAGCCGGCGGGTACAATGCCGGCCGTGCCGCGGTCGAGGACGATCGACCGGTAGGCCTGATCGGGGCGCGTCGGCGTGGTCCGAACCGCCTTCCACACGGGGAGCGACTCGTCGGACTGATGCGAGCACGAGCACCACACCGGTGGCGAACGATCCTGACCCGTCTGGTGGCGGTCAGCCTTCCGGCCCTGCTCCTCGCCGGCTGCATCTTCCCGCCCGAGCCGATGACGACCGAGGCGGAAGAGGTCCGTACCCTGTTCCTGGTCATCTTCGCCCTCGGCGCGCTGGTCTTCGTCGGGGTCGAGGGGTTCCTCCTGTTCGCCATCTTCCGCTACCGGCGTCGCGACGATCGGCTTCCCGTCCAGCACCACGGCAACACGAAGGTCGAGATCGTATGGACCGTGATCCCGAGCGTGATCGTGCTGATCCTGTTCGTGACCAGCATGCTCACCCTCGGCAACATCAGCGCCAAGAGCGACGACCCGGTGACCATCGAGGTCGAGGGCTTCCAATGGCAGTGGGCCTTCCACTACTCGACCGGCTACGAGGTGACCGGGACGCCGGCTGATCCACCCGTGCTCGTCCTGCCCGCCACCGAGCCGGTCCGGCTCGTCCTGCGCAGTGACGACGTCATCCACTCGTTCTACGTCCCGGCGTTCCTGGTGAAGCTCGATGTCATCCCCTTCGGTCAGGACCAGTTGCCGAATGCGCTCGAGTTCACCGTGACCGAGCCCGGCACCTATCGAGGCCAATGCGCCGAGTTCTGCGGCGACCTCCATGCCGACATGACGTTCACCGTCGATGCCCGATCGCCGGCCGACTTCGCGACATGGCTCGAGGAGGCGTCGTCCGCGACACCGACGCCGCCGGAACCCTCCCTCCCGCCCGACGCCACCATCGTCGAGCTGTCCGCGGACAACATCGAGTACAGCACCCACGACCTCGAGGTGCCCGCCGGGGAGCCGTTCATCATCCGCTTCACGAACTTCGAGGACGTCGTGCACAACGTGGCGGTCTACGACGGGCAGGAAGCCCTGTTCAATGGTGCCGAGCTCACCGGCCCGGACGCCACGATTGACTACCTCGTCCCCGCGCTCGCGCCGGGTGAGTACACCTTCATCTGCGACTTCCATCCGATTGCCGAGATGACCGGTACCCTGACCGCGCACTAGGAGAACGAGCGAAGACCGATGGCGACCACGACCCTGGAGCCCGGCGACAAGACCTACGAGCGATCGTGGGTCCTCGACTGGCTGACCACGGTCGACCACAAGAAGATCGGCGTCCTGTACATCGTCAACGCGTTCGTCTTCTTCTTCTTTGCCGGGCTGCTGGCGCTGGTCATTCGCAGCGAGCTCGCCGTCCCGGGTCTCCAGTTCGTGGACGAGGGCACCTTCAACCAGGCGTTCACGATGCACGGGACGTTGATGATCTTCCTGTTCATCGTGCCCATCTTCTCGGGGTTCGGGAACTACATCGTTCCGCTCATGCTCGGCGCGCCGGACATGGCCTTCCCACGGATCAACGCCCTGTCCTTCTGGATGCTGCCGCTGGGCGGCCTGCTGATCATCTCGGGCTACCTGGTCGGCGGCGCGGCGGCGGCCGGTTGGACCGGCTACAACCCGCTCACCCAGGCCCGCTTCGAGCCGGGCGACGGCACGGACCTGTGGATCATGGGCCTGATCGTGGTCGGCACCGCCTCGATCCTGGGCTCGGTGAACTTCCTGACCACGATCTTCAAGATGCGTGCGCCGGGGATGACCCTGTTC
>DASYGU010000237.1:0-2172 GCA_035999355.1 Candidatus Limnocylindria bacterium
GTCGGACGTCGGCCGGCTTCAGGGTGGACAGCAGGTCGAGCTGACCGGCACCCGATCGACGAAGTCGGGGATGCTGAGCCTGCGAGTCACGGCACGGGCCGTCGTGCTGGGCGCGCAGGCCGAGCCATCGCCCGCCCGTCGAGCCACGGGACGGATCCGAGAGGCCGATGAGGCCACGCTCGTCATCGTCCGCGGGCTGGTGAAGGACGGACCACGACGGACCACCGGCGGCGGGATGTCGTTCACCGTGAACGACGGGAGCGGCCCGGTCCGTGTCTTCGTGGCCGCCGGCACCGGCATGACGGCGCGCCACGTGCCCGCCGGCGCGTGGATCGAGCTCCGAGCCGTAGTTGGCCAGCAGACGACCGGCGCGCAGCCGAGCGCGGGATACCGGCTGTGGCCGCGGGATCGGGCCGACGCCACGGTCATCGCCCGCCCCCGGGTCGGCGGCGGCGGATCCGGCTCGACCTCTCCCGGCACCACGCCGCACGTGATCGCGCCTCGGCCGACGGTTTCGCCTCACCCAGCCGTGCTCCTGACCCGACCGCGCCTTAGCGGGAGCGCAGCCCTGGCCATCGGATCGGGGAGCGGCCCGCACGCGAAACCGGCCGGCGCGCCGTTCGCCCCGTCCATCCCGGTCCCGCTCGCCGCGGGACTCGGTGGCGTGGCTGGACTCCTCACCCTCGCGTGGCGGCACGGCACGTTGGGCCGGGCCAGGCTCGAGCTCGAGCAGCGGACGGGCGCCATCCGGGCAGCGCGAGGCGACGGTGAGGCAGAGGACGAGTCCTATACTTCCGCCCCGTGAGCGAGCCGAGCGCCGCCGACGCCCCGCGAACCGGATCCCGCCAGTACCACATCGCCCTCGAGCGGGGCGAGGTGGCGGAGTACATCGTGCTGGTCGGCGATCCCGGCCGGGTGGCGAAGGTGGCGTCCCGCTTCGACCGGGTGGACCTCGAGCGCAGCAACCGCGAGATCACGACCACGACCGGCGTCTTTCAGGGCATGCCCATCTCGGCCATGTCCACCGGCATGGGTCCCGACAACGTCGAGATCCTGGTCAGCGAGGTCCTCGAGATCACCGACCAGCCGACCTTCGTCCGGATCGGATCGAGCGGGGCGCTCCAGCCCAGCATCGGTCTGGGCGACCTCATCATCTCGACCGGCGCGGTCCGGCTGGAGAACACGACCGACTTCTACGTCCACCCCGGCTACCCTGCTATCGCCCACCGCGACGTGGTGTGGGCCCTCGAGGCGGCGTGCCAGGCGGCGGGGTACGCCCACCACCTGGGGATCACGGCCACCGCGCCCGGCTTTTTCGCTCCGCAGGGAAGGGCGATGCGCACGCTCCCGGTTCGCTATCCTGATCTCACCGAGGAGCTCCGACGTCAAGGCGTCGTGAACCTCGAAATGGAGTCGTCGGCACTGTTTGTGCTGGCGGGCCTGGCCGGTTCGCGTGCAGGAACCATCTGCGCCGCGTACGCGCAGCGAACCGACGGGAGCTTCATCGAAGGCGCGGACAAGGAGGCCGCGGAGGCTCGCTGCATTGATGCCGGCCTGGCTGGCATCCACCGCCTGTGGGGGAAGGATCAGGGCGGCGGGTCGTAACCAAGAATCAAACGCTTAGGAGGCAGACGGAACCGATGGCGACCGACGGCTACTGCGTCAAGTGCAAGACCAAGCGGACCATGAAAGATGACCGCAAGATCACGATGAAGAACGGCAAGCCCGCGACGCAGGGCATCTGCCCCGTGTGCGGCACCAAGATGTTCAAGATCGGAGGCTGAGGCTCCGTCACGCCTCACTGGCCGCCGAGCCCCGCTCGGCGGCCTCTCCGTTTCCGGCCTATAGAATGGAACTCGTGCTAGCCGAGGATCGCGCGCCGGTCCTGGCCATCGATCTCGGCGGCACGCTGATCCGGGTCGCACACCTGGGTCCCGACCTGACCGTTGCCCACCGCGAGGTGATCCCGACCATGCCGACCGTGGGCGTCGAGGGAGTCCTCGAGCGCATGATCTCGACCGCCCGCTCGGTCCTGGCGGCTGCCGAGGCCGCCGGTCTGCCCGCTCCCGCGGCGGTCGGGGTGGCGTCGCCCGGCCCCCTCGATCCGCAGCGTGGCGTCGTCCACCAGCCCCCGAACCTTCCCGGCTGGGACGAGGTCCCGCTCGCTCACCG
>DASYGU010000292.1:0-1933 GCA_035999355.1 Candidatus Limnocylindria bacterium
GTGCGCCGACGATGGAATACAGAACCAGTCATAACCAAGGACCCCAATACGGATAAGAACTCCTCGACCGTACGCCGCAGGATGGCTGGGCTCGATGAGGTGTTTCGGCGCGCCTGATCGGACCTTCGGGCCAGGGTTCGAACGGCGCCGATGGAGGTGACCTTGGAGCCAGGTGCCGCCAGTCACCGCTCAGGTCGTGGCGGCGAGCTCCCCGAGGCGACGCTGGATGAAGGCCCGTTCGGCCTGGTTGGTGGTCAGGGCCGCAGCACGCCGGTAGGCCGTCGCAGCCTCGTCCGGGCGACCGAGGCGCCGGAGGAGATCGGCCCGTCCGGCGTGGAGGTAGGGGTAGTCGTCGAGCGTGCCCTCCGCGAGGAGGCGATCCATGATCGCCAGGCCGGCCTCGGGTCCAGCGCGGGGGCCGGTCGCAATGGCCAGCGCGGCCGCCCGGTTGAGCTCCACGATGGGGTTCGGCGCGACCTGGAGCAGGGCGTCATACAGGCGGACGATCTCGGCCCACTCGGTGACGTCGGCAGATGGCGCCTCGCCGTGGACCGCGGCGATCGCGGCCTGGAGCTGGTACGGCCCGGCCCGACCCGTCCGCAGCGCTCGTTCGACCAGCATCTGGCCCTCCACGATCCGGGCCCGATCCCACATGCCGCGGTCCTGGTCCTCGAGCAGGATCAGCTCGCCGTCGGGGCCGACCCGGGCTGCACGCCGGGCGTCGGTCAGGAGCATGAGCGCGAGCAGGCCGGCCACCTCGGGCTCGTCGGGCATGAGCGTTGCCAGGGTCCGGGTCAGGCGAATGGCCTCTGCGCACAGCTCGTGGCGGATCAGGCTCTCGCCCGATGACGCGTCGTAGCCCTCGTTGAAGATCAGGTACAGGACGCGGAGAACCCCGTCGAGCCGCTCAGGGAGCAGAGCGTCGGGCGGGACGCGGTATGGGATGGCGGCATCGCGGATCTTCCGCTTGGCCCGGACGAGGCGCTGGGCGAGGGTGGCCTCGGGCACGACGAACGCGCGCGCGATCTCCGGCGTCGTGAGCCCACCCAGCGTCCACAGCGTCAACGCGATCCGCGACTCGAGGGCGAGGGCCGGATGGCAGCAGGTGAATATCAGCCGGAGCCGGTCATCGGGGATGGACATCGGTTCGTCATCCGCTCCCTCGGGAAGGGCCTCGTCCTCCGCCGCCGGGGCGGCGAGGGTTGCCTCTCGTTCGATTACCGCCTGCTTATCGGTCAGTCGTCGGGCGCGCCGGAGCTTGTCCACGGCCCGATTCCGGGCGGTGACCACGATCCAGGCCTCGGGGCGGCGGGGAATGCCCGCGGCCGGCCACTTCTCGAGCGCCACGAGGTAGGCGTCCTGGAGGCTCTCCTCGGCCAGGTCGAAGTCGCCGAGCAGCCCGATGAGAGTGGCGACCGCCCGTCCGTGGTGTTCGCGGAACAGGCGGTCGACAGCCTCGCGGGACGTCCCGTCGGCGGTCGCCAACGGCGTCAGAGGGCCACGGTCAGGCGGTGACGGCCTCACCCGCGGTCTGCGGGTCAGCCGGCACGGCCGCGTCCCACACCGGGCGGACTTCGATCGACCCGTACCACAGGCCCGGGCAGGCCTTGCCCAGCTCAAGGGCGTGGTCCAGGTCGCGAGCCTCGACGATGTAGAAGCCGCCGAGGCCTTCCTTCGTCTCGGCGAAGGGGCCATCGGTCATGACCGTCTGGCCGTCCTTGGAGCGGATGGTCGTGGCGGTCGCGTTGGGCTGGAGCGCGTCGCCGGCGACGAGGGCGCCGGAGTCGGTCAACATCTTGCTGTACGCGCCGTAGGCCTCGGTCACCTTGGCCCACGTCTCGGGGTCAGGCGGCGGAAGCGAGGAGTCGGCGGTGTTCGCGTCGTAGATCAGGATGGCGTAGCGCATCGGGTCCTCCAGTGATTTGGCTCACGC
>DASYGU010000296.1:0-3067 GCA_035999355.1 Candidatus Limnocylindria bacterium
ATGAGGAGCACGCCCCCGCTCTTCGCCACCTCGGTCACGACCGTGACCAGCTCCTCGATGGCCTGCTCCTGGGCGGGGTGCTCGCGGTCCCCGTACGTCGACTCCACGATCACCACGTCGGCATGGGTCAGCGGCGTCGGATCGCGGAGGATGGGGGTGTCCGGCCGACCCAGGTCGCCCGAGAACACGAATGTCATCTCCGCGCCGCCCGGCTCACGGACGCGAAGCTCGATGATCGCCGAGCCCAGGATGTGGCCGGCGTCGTAGAAGGTGGCCTCGACGCCGTCGGCGACCTGGGTCGTGGCGTCGTACGACACCGGCCGAACCAGCTCGACCGTCCGCCGGACGTCAGCCTCGTCGAACAGCGCGGCATGGGTGGTCGTGTCCATCGGCGGCGGTTTCGGCACCTGGGCGGCCACGGCCGCCATCTCGGTCTCGGTCACCGTGGATTCCGATTCGCCCGCGGTGGCGGCCGCTGGCTCCGGATGCCGTCGCGCCCATCGTTCGGCCGCCCGCGCCTGCAGGTGGGCGCTGTCGGTCAGCACGATCTCGGCAAGGTCGGCGGTGGCATCGGTCGCGAACACGGGCGCGCGGTATCCGGCTCGGACAAGCGCCGGCAGCCGGCCGATGTGGTCGTTGTGGGCGTGGGTCAGCAGCACCGCATGGATGTCATCGGCCCCGAACGAGAACGCCATCCGGTTGCGGGCGATCTCCTCCATCCCGCCCTGGAACAGCCCGCAGTCGACGAGGACACGCCGCGAGCCGACGGTGAGCAGGAACTGCGAACCGGTGACGCCACCGGCCGCACCCAGGAATCGGAGGGAGATGCCCACCGGTCGAGTATGCGGCAGGCGCGGGCTACTATCGGTCCGTGGCCTTCCCGATCGAACCTCCCATCGAGCCGATGCTGGCCAAGCCGCAGCCCGAGATCCCGCGTGGCGACGGCTGGCGCTACGAGCCCAAGTGGGACGGCTTCCGCGCCATCGTCTTTCGCGACGGGCCGGATGTGTACATCCAGAGCCGCGACCTCAAGCCCCTGAACCGGTACTTCCCCGAGCTCGAGGAGCCGCTCCGCAAGATCGGCCGACCCCCCGACCGTTTCGTCCTGGATGGAGAGATCGTCATCGCCACCGACGATGGTCTGGATTTCGATTCGCTCCTGATCCGCATCCATCCGGCGGCTTCGCGGGTCGCGATGCTGGCCGAGGCAAGCCCCGCCTCGTACGTCGCGTTCGATCTCCTGGGTCGTGGCGATCGCGACCTGCGCGAAACCGCGTTGGCCAAGCGGCGCGAGGCGCTCGAGCGGATGCTGGCCAAGCCGCCGCCATCGGTCCTCCTGACCCCGGCCACCGACGATCCGGAAACGGCCAACCGCTGGTTCGCCGACTTCGAGGGGGCCGGCCTCGACGGGGTCGTCGCCAAGCGGGCCGATGGGCACTACGTGCCGGGCAAGCGGGAGATGATCAAGGTCAAGCACCAGCGAACCGCCGACTGCGTGGTCGCCGGCTTCCGGTGGCACAAGAACGGGCCGGGCACGATGGTGGGCTCACTCCTGCTGGGTCTGTACGACGGCGCCGGCACGCTCCAGAGCGTCGGCGTGACGAGCTCGTTCACCGAGACACGCCGGCGCGAGCTCGTCGAGGAGCTCAAGCCGTTGCGGAAGGACGCCCTGAAGAACCACCCGTGGCAGGAGTGGAAGGAGGCCGAGGCCGCCTGGGCTGGGCAGCGAATGCCCGGCGCGACGAGTCGCTGGAACCGGGGCAAGGACCTGTCCTGGGAGCCCCTCCGCATCGAGCGGGTGGTGGAGGTGGCGTACGACCACCTCCAGCGCGACCGATTCAGGCACGCGACCACGTTTCTCCGGTGGCGGCCCGACCGCAAGCCGGCGTCGTGTCGCTATGACCAGCTCGAGGAGACGGCTCCCGCGCTGCTGGCCGATCTGTTCGCGAGCCACTGACCGGGATACACTCGCCGGGCACTCATCCCGTCAACCTGACCACACCATTCCGACACCCCCAAGGAGACTGTGCCTCGTGTCCCATCACGACGACCCCAACGCTGCCGTTGCCGACCTCGCCGATCGTTTTTGGGAGGGCGTCCTCGAGCGCGACCCGATTACCGCCACGATCTACGGCGACGACCGGTACGACGAGCGCTGGCCCGACCTCGGTCCCGACGGCCGAGCCGCCGAGCGGAGCGCCCTGTCCTCCGCGCTCGCCGAGGCGGAGGCGATCGACCCCGACGCGCTCGAGGTCGAATCGGTCATCACTCGCGACCTCCTGATCCTCATCGCCCGAAACTACCTCGAGGCGCAGGACCGCAAGCTGTACCAGCTGGCCGTCAACCACATGTCCGGGCCCCAGACCTGGCCGTCGGAGATCGCCCAGTATCAGCGCGCGGACACGCCCGAGAGCCTCGACCGGATGCTGGCTCGCTTTGCCGCGTTCCCGACGCTCATCGAACAGCAGATCGGCACCCTGGACGAGGGGATCGCGGACGGTCGAACCTCGGCCGCGGTCCCGGTCCAGAAGGCGATCGAGCAGATCGACCGGATGCTGACCGTTCCTTCCGACATCGCCCCGGCTGTCGTCCTGGCCAACGTGGCCGACGAGTCCGGCCGCGAGGCCATTCGGGGCTCGGTGGTGCAGGACATCTATCCCGCCCTGAAGCGTCTGCGCGACTACCTGGCCGAGACCTACACCCCGCACGCCGCCCCCACGCCGGGCATTGGCGACACGCCCGGCGGCCACGACGCGTATGGGCTTGCGATTCGGATGCAGACGACGGTCGACGCCACGCCGGAAGAGGTCCATGCCTTCGGGATGGAGGACCTGGAGCGGATCGAGGCCGAGAAGGACGAGATCGCCCGCCGCCAGGGGCACGCCGACCGGCACGCGTTCGTCGCCGCCCTGGCCGAGGATCCATCCAACCGGACCGATGACCCGGACCACATCATCGCGCTGGCCCGCGAGCAGACCGACCGGGCCTACGCCACCGCGCCGCAGTTCTTCGGTCGCCTGCCGGCGGCCAACTGCACCGTCCTGGCCGTCGAGGAGTACCGCGAACG
>DASYGU010000302.1:0-2928 GCA_035999355.1 Candidatus Limnocylindria bacterium
CGAGTACACGCTGCAGCGCGCGCAGAAGATCGTCGGGATGAGGACCCTGCTCGCGATTCCCCTCATGAGCGAGGGTGTGCCTGTCGGCGTGCTGTCCGTCTGGCGGCAAAAGGTCGACCCGTTCAGCGACGAAGAGGTCCGCCTGATGGCCACCTTCGCCGAGCAGGCTGCGGTCACGATGCGCCTGGCCCGTCTGCTCAGCGAGACCCAGGAGGCGCTCGATCGCGAGTCCGCCGTTGGGGGGGTCCTCGCATCGATCGCCCGCAGCAGCTTCGACCTGCCGAGCGTGCTCAACGCCGTGACCGAGAGCGCCGCCCGGCTGACGCATGCGGACAGCGGCAACCTCGCGGTCATCGACGGCGGCGAGTACCGGATTGCGGCGGCCTATGGCGAGAAGTCGGCCGAGCTCAAGCGGATCTTCGAGGCGTCGCGGATCACGCTCGACCGGGGCTCCATGGCGGGCCGGGTGACACTCGAGCGACGGACGGTCCAGATCCCCGACGTCCTGGCCGATCCGGAGTACAGCCAGCTTCAGATGCAGGAGGTGGTGGGCTTCCGGACGCTGCTCGGCGTCCCGCTCATGCGCGAAGGTGAGCCGACCGGGGTGCTCATGATGCAGCGATCCGAGGTCCGCCCCTTCACCGACCAGGAGATCGGCCTGATCACCACTTTCGCCGACCAGGCGGCGCTGGCCATCGCCAACGTCCAGCTGTACGAGACCGTGGAGCGGCAGCGCACCGCCCTCGCCAGCTTCGCCCCGCATGTCGCGGGTCTCCTCTCCAGCCCCGAGGGCGAGGCGCTGCTCACCGGACATCGCCGCGAGATCAGCGCCCTGTTCTGCGACATGCGCGGCTTCACCGCGTTCGCCGAGACGGCGGAGCCCGAGGAGCTGTTCAGCGTCCTGCGCGAGTACCACGCCGAGGTTGGACGGATCGCGCTCGACAACGGGGGCACGGTGGAGCACTTCGCGGGGGACGGGTTCATGATTTTCTTCAACGATCCGACCCCGGTTGCCGATCATCCACTGGCGGCCACGCGGGCGGCGCTGGCCATGCACGACCGATTCGCGGAGCTGGCCGAAGGGTGGCACCGGCGTGGCTATGACCTGGGGCTGGGGATCGGGATCTCGGTCGGCTACGCAACGCTGGGACGGATCGGCTTCGAAGGCCGATACGACTACGCCGGGGTCGGGGCGGTCACCAACCTGGCCGCTCGCCTCAGCTCAGCCGCCGCGGCCGGCGAGACCCTGCTCAGCCAGCGGGCATTCGCCGCGGTCGAGGGTCGGGTGGACGCCGAACCCACCGAGGAGCTCAGCCTGAAGGGATTCAGCCACGCCGTGGTCGCCTATCGAGTCACCGGCCTGCGGCCGGACGCTTAGGAGACGGCGGCCAGGATCTCCGAACGGAGGCCGGGGTAGGCGGCCAGGAACTCCGCCCGCTCCCGCTTCAATCTCTCGACCCACGTCCGGTACTCGTCCGCGCGTCCGGTCCGCTCGTACAGGCGGCGCGGCTGGAGCAGCTCGAGGTCCTCGATGCCGGGCACCGCGGTCGCAACCTCGTACCCGAAGTCGGGGTCAGACTCCCAGGCGATGGACTGCTCGGCGATGGCCTTCACGATGGCCCCCGAGTGCTCGATTTCGAGCTTTTTCGAGTTCGGGTCCCTGTCGGCCCCGCCGACCCGTCCGGTGTTCACCAGGTACACGTCGAACGGATGGGTGCCCATCAGCTCCCAGAACCGGTTCGCCTGCTGCTCGTCGCGATACGGGTAGAACGGATTCGTACCCGGTACGCGCAGGGCCTTGCCCTCCTCTGCGGCACCGCCGGCTGAGGTCCCCTTCGTCTCCCCCAGCATGAAGAACGCGGCTGCCTGCTCGCGAGACAGCCGCGCGACGCCCGGGATGATGTTGTCGTTGCGGTTGAGGATGAGGAGCTCGTTGACCGGACCCATCTGGCGCGGATCGCGCCAGATGCCCAGCGAGGCCATCGGAAAGGTCGCGCGGCCGTTCTTGGTATAGGCCTCGTCGAAGAAGTCGACCGGGCCGTCCGGTTCCTTCTGGGACACGTTCTCGAGATAGGCGTCGGGCTTTGTCACCGCGCCGTGGATCGCCGGCTCGTGGCGCGGGTCCAGGGCGAAGGTCTTCGCGAAGCAGCCGTTCTCGGTGCCCACCACCTTGCCGCCTGGGAACAGGCCGACGAAATCGTCCTGGACCGGCTGTGACCCGTTCTGACGGGTGAATGTCGTCGTCGTCTTGCCGGTGCCCGACAGGCCAATGATCAGGATCGTGCGCTCACCCGCCTCGGTTGGGACCACCTTGCAGCCGGCGTGCATCGCCAGCCCGCCGGCATGGAACACCTTGGCGTTCCACATCCGCAGGCCGCCCTTCTTCGACTCCCCGAAGTAGTCGGAGTTGAACACCCGGGTCACGCCGGCTTCGAGATCCACCGCGATGAGCCGGTCATCCGGGTAGCCGGGCATGGCCAGGTTGGGGGTGTAGATCATCGCCAGCTCCGGCACCCACTCGGCCGACAGCCGGTCGGGCGGGAAGTAGAGCTGCTCCTGCATGCCCGCGATATTCGCGTTGGCGGTCTCGATGTACAGCCGGGCCCGAGAGCGGTACTCGGGGTCGTTGCCAATGAACCCATCGACCACGACCATCTCTTGCTCGGCGATGTACGCGTCCTGGAGGGCGGCAACCCGTGCCCCTTCTGCGCGGGTGATCGTCTGGCCGGTCGTGATCGAGGGGTCGTCGGTCACCAGGTAGGTGGATGCCTTCGAGCGACTGACGACCCGGGTCTGGACGTTGTAGTTGCCGAACGCCGTCCGTCGGGCGTGGGACATCCGGCTCGTGAGCTCCTGGAGCTCCGCCGGGGTGGGGTCGTAGGTGACGGATCGAGCGGTGGGGAGGCGGGTCCCATTGGGTCCCGCGGG
>DASYGU010000045.1:0-3512 GCA_035999355.1 Candidatus Limnocylindria bacterium
AGGCCCCGACCGCGAGCGGCGGCCATTTCATCGGTCACGAGGTCGCGGGCGCCCAGCTGGTCGAGCACCGACTCGAGGCGCTGGCCCTGTCCCGCGCCGACATCGAGCGGGCAACCCACCTGGTCCGCCACCACATGATCCTGTATGGCCCCGAATGGACCGATGCTGCCGTGCGCCGCTTCATCGGGCGTGTCGGTCCCGGGCAGCCCATGGCCGACCTGTTCACCCTGCGTCGGGCGGACACCGCGGCGTCCGCCGGCCCCGGGGCGCGGGACGCGGCGGCGGCCGAGCTCGAGGCTCGGGTGGCCGCGCTCCAGGGATCGGCCGTGCTCACCGTCGGGGAGCTGGCGGTCAACGGCTCAGACCTCATGGGTGAGCTCAACCTCGCTCCGGGACCCGAGGTCGGCCGCCTCCTCGACGTCCTCCTTCAGGCCGTGCTCGACGATCCGTCTCGCAACGAGCCCGGCGCGCTGCTCACGCTGGCTCGCGAAGCGGCGACCGAAACGAACGCGTGAAATCGGTCGGCCGGTGCGCCGAGGCACCGCCATCCGAAGACGGAACACCCGGAGCGTGGGAAGGCCACTGCTACAATCGGCGGCCGGACCCATCGGAGGAGCCCTTCCCCGAATGAGCGTCAGTGCCCGACGGGCTTGCCCGCCCGTCCATCGGTCAGTGTTCTAGGTTGCCCGCGTGCGGATTCTTGTCGTCGGTGGAGCAGGCTACGTTGGCTCGACGAGTGTCGAGACCTTCGTTGAGGCTGGCCACGACGTCACCGTCTACGACAACCTGAAGACCGGCCACCGCGACGCGGTCATCCGTGGCGCCCGGCTCATCGTCGGCAGCCTGAGCGACCAGAACCGCCTCGAGCGCGTCCTTCGCGAGCATCGGATCCAGGCCGTCCTGCACTGCGCCGCGCGTTCGCTGGTCAGCGAGTCGATGGAGCATCCGGAGCTGTACTACCGCGAGAACGTCTCGAACGGAGTCAAGCTGCTGGAGGCGCTCCGCGAGCGACGGGTGCCCCGGATCGTGTTCTCCTCCACGGCCGCGGTGTACGGCGAGCCCAAGCGGGTTCCGATCGCGGAAGCGGACCGGACCGAGCCGATCAACCCGTATGGCGAGACGAAGCTCGCGTTCGAGGGCGCCATGCGCTGGTACGCGGCATGCCACGGGTTCCGTGCCATCAGCCTCCGGTACTTCAACGTGGCGGGCGCGACCGAACGCAACGGCGAGGACCATGACCCGGAGACGCACCTCATCCCGATCGTCCTCAAGGTGGCGGCTGGAGAGCTGCCCGACGTCCGGATCTTCGGCCAGGACTACAACACCCCGGACGGGACCTGCATCCGCGACTACATCCACGTCCGCGACCTGGCCTCGGCCCACCTCCTCGCCCTCGAGGCGACCGGCGAGGCGGAGCCGTCGTTCGAGGTCTACAACCTCGGCTCCGCGGCGGGGTTCTCCGTCCGCGAGGTCATCGAGGCCGCCCGCAAGGTCACCGGCCGTGCCATCCCGGCCCGGGTCGTGAAGCGCCGTGTGGGCGACCCCCCGAGCCTGGTGGCCTCGTCCCGGCGGGCCCGACGTGATCTCGGCTGGCAGCCGCGCGAGGCATCACTCGAGCAGATGCTCGCCGATGCCTGGGCGTGGAGGCTCTCCCATCCCACCGGCTACGCGAAGCGGAAGCCGCGAACGCCGCGCCACGGCCGATCGGGGGGCCCCGATGGACGGACCGACGGCGACGGGGACGGCGTGGGCCCGGCCGACGAGGGCGGTGTCCGACCCGAGCGGGTCGCCGTGCCGGTGACCGGCTAGGCCGCCCCGCCCGCCCCGCCGGCCGCGCATCGTCGGCAGACGCCGTAGAAGTCCAGCCGCGCATCCTCGATCTCGAATCCGAGCTCGCGCCGCGCGCGCCGGCTGATGTCGGCCACCAGCTCTTCGCCGACCTCCTCCACCGTCCCGCACACCCGGCAGGCGAGGTGGTGGTGATGGGCCGGTCGGCAGGCGACATAGGCATACACATGACCGTCCTGCTCGAGGCGGCGCGCGAGACCGGCCTCGCTGAGGGCTTCGAGTGTGCGGAAGACCGTCGCCCGACCCAGCCGTCGGTGGCGCGGCCGCATCCGCTCCCATAGCTCCTGGGCGGTGACCTGCCGCGGCGAGCCGGCCAGCGCGGCGGCCACCGCCAGCCGTTGGGTCGTGACCCGCTGACCGGCTCGACGCAGCCGCCGGGCGGTGGCCGCGGTCACAGTTGCGGCTCCAGCCCAAAGCTCATGAACGCGATCAGCGCGACGCCGGTGAGGGTCGCGGCGATGACCCACCGTGAGCCCTCGTTGCGATGAGCTTCGGGCAGGAGCTCGGCCGCGCCGACGTACAGGAAGAAGCCGGCGAACGTGGCCAGCAGCGCGCCGAGGAGCTCGTCCGGAATCACGAAGAAGGCCGTGACGGCGGCACCGAGGACCGGAGCCAGGCTGACGAGGAAGACCCAGCGCATGGCGGTCGGCCGCGGGACCCGGCTGGCGAGCAGCAGGCTGACGATCCCGATCCCGTCGCCGAAGCGGTGGATAACAACCACCAGGCCCACCACGAACCCGAGTTCGGGGCTGGCCTGGAACGCGGCCGCCATCGCGACGCCGTCGAGCAGGCTGTGGATCGACATCGCCACCGCACCGATAAGGCCGATGTGCTGGTGCGCGACCTCGTCGTGGTCCAGCTCGGTTGCGGTCTCGTGTCCGAGGTGGAGGACGGTCACCTTCTCGATCACGTAGAACGCCACGAATCCCAGCGCGGCGAAGGCCATCGCCAACCCGACCCGGTCTCCCATCAGCTCCACCGATTCGGGCAGCAGGTCGAAGAAGGCGGCGCCGATTCGAATGCCGGCCCCGATCGCGATGACGTACCCGACCTGTCGGACGAGGCGCAGGGCCAGGACCCCGCCGGTCAACGCGGAGAGGACGGCGGTGGCCGATAGGGCAACCAGGAGCGGGGGCATACCTGATACGCAGTATCAAACACGGCGAGGGCGCAGGTCAAGCGCAGGGGGCCACCGTGCTACGATCGGCCCACTTCATTCACCACCAATCGGAGCCCTGTTTGCCCCCCACCCCGACCACGCCCCGCCGCCGAACTCGCAGCCGCTCACACCAATCGCCCGCCCCTGACGGCCGCGTGCCCGTCCCCGTCGACACCGTCGACGAGTCCGATTCCGCCCTGACCGATGCCGTCATGGCCGCCGCCGCGGGCTACCGCTTCGGCGACATCGAGGTGCCGGCCACGATTGCCCGGGCCCTCGAGCAGATGGGCTACGTGACCCCCACCGAGGTCCAGGCCCGCGCCATCCCGCCGTTGCGTGCGGGCGGCGACTTCATCGGCCAGGCGCAGACCGGCACTGGCAAGACCGCGGCCTTTGGTATTCCGATCGTCGAACAGGTGGATCCGTCGGACAAATCGGTCCAGGCCCTGGTCCTGACCCCCACCCGCGAGCTGTGCCAGCAGGTCACCGACGAGATCGGGCGCAT
>DASYGU010000090.1:0-3109 GCA_035999355.1 Candidatus Limnocylindria bacterium
TACACCGTGGCCCCCGAAAAGCTGTGGGGCGCGATCCTGTTCTGCTCATTTGTCGGCGTCGCCGCATTCGGGCTCGTGCGCCTGGTGGAGATGCGGGTCGTCCGCGTGCGGCCGGGAATGGAACCCTGATGGTCGCGAACAAGCCCGAGGCGCCGGTCGTGCGGCTGACCGGGGTGTCCAAGTCGTTCGCGCCTGCCGGGTCGTCGGAGGCGCCGGTCGTGGCCCTCAGCGACATCAGCATGGACATCCATCGGGGCGAGTTCGTCTCGCTCATCGGTCCCTCCGGCTGCGGCAAGTCCACCCTCCTCCGGCTCATCGGGGATCTCACCGAACCGTCGGGCGGGACGGTCGAAATCAACGGCAAGAGTGCCGCCCAGGCACGGCTGGACCGCGAGTACGGGATGGTCTTCCAGTCCCCGGTGCTGTTCGACTGGCGCACGGTGGAGGACAACGTCCGCCTGCCGCTCGAGCTGTTCGGCTTCAGCAAGTCGGCCCAGAAGGAAAAGATTCGCGAGATGCTGGACCTGGTCCGGCTGACCGACTTCGCCGGCCATCGGCCCTATCAGCTCTCGGGCGGGATGCAGCAGCGGGTGGCCATCGCCCGGGCGCTCGCCTTCTCTCCATCGCTCCTCCTGATGGACGAGCCGTTCGGCGCCCTGGACGAGATGACCCGGGAGCGGATGAACTCGGAGGTGCTCAGCATCTGGGCCAGGACCGGGATCACGGTCATCTTCGTGACCCACTCCATTCCCGAGGCCGTGTTCCTGTCGAGCCGGGTGGCGGTCATGAGCGCGCGTCCGGGTCGCATCACCCGGCTGGTAGACGTCGAACTGCCGCGCCCGCGTGGCCTGGACACCCGCGAGAGCCCCGCCTACTTCTCCCACATCACCGAGGTTCGCGAAGCCCTCCGGGCCGGCGAGGGCGACGAGACCGATATCGCCTCCGCCGAGCGAACCGCGGCCGAAGGGCTCGTCGGCTAGATGCAGGCCATCCGCCGCTACGTCCCGGCCGCGCTGATCCTGGTCGGTGTGATCGTGGCGTGGGAGGTCTTGGTCCAGGTTTCCGACGTCCAGGGGTTCATCCTGCCTGCCCCGTCGGCCATCGGGGCCGCCCTGGCCGATAACTGGACCGAGGGCTACGCCATCCTGCCCGCCGCCCAGGTGACGCTCTTCGAGGCCATGGGCGGTCTCATCCTGGGCACGGTGCTTGGTGTGGCCACCGCGTTCGTCGTCTCCTGGTTCCCCGCCTCGCGCGACACGGTCCTGCCGCTCGCGATCGCCATCAACGCGGTGCCGATCATCGCGTTCGCGCCGGTGGCCAACAACTGGTTTGGCCTCCTCAGCCCGCTGTCGAAGATGGCGATCGCGGCGACCCTCGTCTACTTCCCGATCATGATCAGCGTCCTCCGCGGCCTGACCCAGGTCGAGCCCTCGGCGCTGGAGCTGATGCGGTCCTACGGGGCCGGGCCACGGGTCGTGACCCGCGAGGTCCGCGTCCCGAATGCCCTCCCGTTCTTTCTGACCGGGTTGAAGGTGGCGACCACCCTGAGCCTCATCGGGGCGGTGGTGGGCGAGTACTTCGGCGGCCTGTCGGCCACCCTCGGACGGGTCGTGGTCGCGGCGGCCAGCGGCCTGAAGTTCGACGTGACCTGGGCGGCCATCCTGGTCGTGTCGCTGGTCGGCATCGTGATGTACCTGATGGTCGTCCTCCTCGAACGACTGCTCATCCCGTGGCACCCGTCCGTTCGCGGCGACAGGCCCGCGTAGCAGGCAGGCTCGGCGCGGACCGGGTTCCGAGCAGCGAGGCTGAGTAGAATCAGTGGTCACGGATGGCCCCTGCCCTGCCCCGGGCCGTCACATTGAGGAGTGGAGATGAGGGTCACACGAGTCTTTGGCGTGCTGGTCGTCGCGGCCAGCCTGTTCCTTGCCGCATGTCAATCAAGTGCGAGCGAGAGTCCGGCGGAGAGCGCCGCGGGAAGCGCCGGCGCGAGCGCCGAGCCGAGCCAGGTCACCTACGAGCCGGCCAGCGTCAGCCTCCAGCTGCAATGGACCGACCAGGCCCAGTTCGCGGGGTATTACGCCGCGGTTGAGCAGGGCTACTACGACGACGTCGCCCTGACGGTCGAGATCCTGCCCGGTGGCGGGACCATCGTTCCGCAGCAGGTAGGTTCGGCTCCGGATGGTCCGGAGTTCACGATCGCCTGGATGCCCAAGGTCCTCGAGGCACGAGAGGCCGGATCAGACCTCGTCCACCTGGCGCAGGTCTTCCAGCGGTCCGCCACCCTCTCGGTGGCATGGGCCGACGCGGGCATCACCGAAGTGACGGACTGGGCGGGCAAGCGCATCGGCGCCTGGCCGTTCGGAAACGAGCTCGAGGTCCTGGCAACCGCCGAGATCCTGGGCGGCCTGACCGATGGTGAGGACTTCACCCGGGTCGAGCAGGACTTCGACATGAACGAGCTCATCGCGGCCCAGGATGGGTGCGCGGCGAGCGACAGCGACTGCGTCGACGTCGCCGAGGCAATGATCTACAACGAGTGGGCGCAGCTGCTCGAGACCACCGACCCGAATACCGGCGAGCTGTTCCAGCCGGACCAGTTCGAAGTGTTCGACTTCAACGAGCTCGGCACGGCCATGCTGCAGGACGGGCTGTACGCCCGGCAGTCGTGGCTGGACGAGGGGAACAACACCGAAGTCGCGATGCGGTTCCTCCAGGCCTCGTTCCGGGGCTGGATGTACTGCCGGGACAATCCCGATGACTGCGTCCAGTACTCCATCGATCGGGGCAGCATCTGGGAAGCGGGCCACCTGGCCTGGATGATGAACGAGATCAACAAGCTGGTCTGGCCGGCCGAGGCCGGCATCGGCCACCTGGATGAAGGAGAGCTCACCCAGACCGTGGATACCGCGAGCGCGGCGGGGATCCTGACCGGACCACCGGACGACGCGGCGTTCAACAGCGCTATCTGGGAAGAGGCGCTTTCGGGGATCGACGGTGATACGACCGGCGATGACTTTGCCGCGCCTGAGGTCCCGATCACGCCCGGCGGCGAGTAACCGACGAGTGGGATGAAGCCCCACAATCTGAAGCCGATGGAGGCCCCTCGTCC
>DASYGU010000102.1:0-4410 GCA_035999355.1 Candidatus Limnocylindria bacterium
TGTTCGCGACCATCAGGGTTCCATTCCCGGCCGCACGCGGACGACCCGCATCTCCACCAGGCGCACGAGCCCGAATGCGGCGACGCCGACAAATGAGCAGAACAGGATCGCGCCCCACAGCTTTTCGGGGGCCACGGTGTACTGCTGCGAGAAGAAGACGAGCGCGCGCCCCAGCCCGGCCTGCAGGCTGCCGGAGCCTTCACCCACGATCGCTCCCACGATGCTGGCCGTGGCCGTGATCTTCATCGCGGTGAACAGGTAGGGAAGCGACGCCGGGAACCGCACCTTCCACAGGACCGCCCGCTTGGAGGCGGCATATGAGCGCATGAGCTCCAGGGCGCGTGGATCGGGGGATCGGAGGCCGCGCAGCATGGCGATGGTGACCGGGAAGAAACTCAGGTAGGTGGCCACGATCACCACGCTGGTCACGTTCTGGCCGACCAGGTACACGATCAACGGCGCGAGGGCGATGATCGGGATCGTCTGGCTGGCGACCACGTACGGCACGAAGGCCCGCTCGACGAGACCGGAGTGGACGAAGGCCACGGCCAGCCCGATCCCGAGCAGACCGCCGATCGTGAACCCAATGAATGCGGCGCGCAGGGTGTAGAGGGTCTGGTCGACCAGGTAGCCGAACAGGGTCTCGTCCCGACCGCCGGTCAGGGGCTCCCACAATCGCTGGAAGATGACCCAGACGTGGGGCATGTTCACGTCGCTGGCCATCCCGATGTCCATCGGCGGCAGCCAGACCACCTCGCCATCGACCCGATACGGATCGCCGCCGAGCACCTTCAGCCCCTCCCACAGGACGGCCAGCCCGACGAAGAACAGGGCGAAGAAGATGACCCGCCGACGCCGGCTGATGCGCGGCGGCGCCTCGGTGGCCGCGGCGGTCATCGGTCTTTCATAAGGCGGTCAACCGGCCGCCGGCCGGGCTGGGCGGTCGCTCAGGCGACCGCGGCATCGGTCTCGTCCAGCGCCCGGTCGATGATCCCGAACGATTCGCGCAGCTGCTCCTCGGTGATGCACAGGGGCGGGTTGGTGAAGACCTGGTGCCAGTGCTGCATGGTGTACAGCCCGTCGGCCCGCAGCCTGGCGTCGAGGGCGGCCATCTCCGGGGAGCTGGCGTTGAACGCGGTCATGGGCTCCCTGGTCCGGGGGTCGCGGACGAGCTCGATGACCCCGAACAGGCCGATGTTGCGGGTCGTGCCCACGCTCGGGTGACGCGCCTCGATATCGGCCAGCAGGTCGTGCATGACCGGACCGAGCCGAGCCGCGTTGCCGATCATGTCGTCGTCGCGCAGGACGCCGACGGCGGCGATCGCCGCCGCGCAGCTGACCGGGTGGGCGGAGTAGGTCAGGCCGCCGTAGTAGACGCGCTCGTCGAACTCGGCCGCGAGCTCGGGTTTCATGGCCACCGCGCCGAGGGGCAGGTACGAGCTGGTCAGGCCCTTGGCCATGGTCAGCAGGTCGGGGACGACGTCCCAGTGATCGACCGCGAACCAGCGCCCGGTGCGACCGAAGCCGGCCATCACCTCGTCGGTGATCATCAGGATCCCGTGCCGGTCGCAGATGGCGCGGATGCCCTGGAGGTAGCCATCGGGCGGGATGAGGATGCCGTTCGTCCCCGTCACCGTCTCGAGGATGAACGCCGCGATCGTGTGCGGGCCTTCGTACTGGATGACCTCCTCGAGGTACTCGAGCTGGCGATCCACCGGCTCGGGCTCCGTCTGGCCCCAGCGCCACGGGTCGAGGACCCGGATGACCCCGGGCACGCCCGGCTCGTTGGCCCAACGGCGCGGGTCACCGGTGACACTGATGCTGCCCGCGGTCGCGCCGTGGTACGACCGATGGTGGGCGATGACCTTCTGGCGGCCGGTCACCATCCGCGCCAGGCGGAGCGCATTCTCGTTGGCTTCCGCGCCGCCCAGGGTGAAGAAGAACTTGTCGAGCGTGCCCGGGGTCAGGGTCGCCAGCAGCTCGCCCAGCCGGCCGCGGACCTCGGTCGCGAACTGGGGGGCGGCGAAGGCCAGCTGGTGGGCCTGCTCGGCGATGGCGTCGGCCACCCGGCGGTCACCGTGGCCGATGTTGACGCTCATGAGCTGGCTGTTGAAGTCGATGTACCGCTTGCCATCGGGATCCCAGAAGTAGATCCCCTCCCCGTGGTCGATCGCGATGGGGTTGATCTTGGCCTGCGCCGACCAGCTGAAGAGCGTGTACTTGCGGTTGAGGGCGACGACTTCCTCGGCAGTCAGCCGACGGGTGGGAGTGACGGTCATGCGTACCTCGGGCAACGGGGCGGGGCGTCGCGATTACACCACAACCCGCATGCCGCGGACACCCCGCCCCGGGCTAGCTCCGGGCAGCGCGGAGGATGGCGTCCACGGTGCGGTCGGCATCGGCTTCCGTCGTCGACCAGTTGCTGACGCTGATGCGCATCGCCGCCAGGCCATGCCAGGTCGTCCCGCCCATCCAGGCAACCCCCTCGTCCTGGACGCGGCGAATGACCTCCCGCGTGAACGCGTCCGCGGCCTCGGGATCGGCCGGTCCGTCGGTGGGGGAGAAGCGAACGAGGACCTGGTTCAGGACCACGTCGTTCAGGACCTCGACGCCTTCTGCCGAGGCGAGGCTGTCAGCCATGCGGCTCGCGAGCGCGCAGCACCGCTCGACGAGCGCCCGGACGCCGGACCGCCCAAGGGAGCGAAGCGCGGCGTACAGCGTGAAACCGCGCGCCCGGCGCGAGCTGTCCATGACGTACTCCCACGATTCGCGCTGGGTCTGGTTCTGCATGAGGTACGAGGCGAACGTCGACATGGCGGCGCGATGCGCCTCGCTGTCCCGAACCGCGACGAATCCGCAGTCGTAGCCGAGGTTGAGCCACTTGTGGGCGTCGGTCGCCCAGGAATCCGCGCGGTCGACGCCACTCACGAGGTGATGCAGCCGAGGCGAGACCGCCGCCCACAGTCCGAACGCCCCGTCGACGTGAATCCATGTGTTGGGGTGCGCACTCACCGCGTCGGCGATGGCCGGCATCGGATCGAACCCGCCGGTGTTCACGTTGCCGGCCTGGGCGACGACGATCAGGGGACCGGTGAGTTCCGCGACCAGCTCGGCGAGTGCATCGGCGCGCATCTGGCCTTGATCATCGGCGGGAACCTTGACCACTCGTTCCCGGCCCAGGCCCAGGTACTGGAGGGAGGTCAGGACCGTGGCGTGCGCCTCCTCGCCGATGACCACCGTGATCTCCGGTGCCCCGTACAGGCCACGCGCCTCGACGTCCCATCCCTCGCGCGAGAGCACCGCATGACGACCGGCCGCCAGGCCCACCGCGTTGGCGAGACCCGCCCCTGTCGGCAGACCGACGCTGGCCGATGGCGGCAGCCCGAGGAGGTCCAGCATCCAGCCTCCCGTCACCTGCTCGGCGGCCGCCGCAGCCGGCGACAACGCGTGGAGATTGGCGTTCTGATCCCAGGCAGCCGTCAGCCAGTCCGCGCCGATGGCGGCGGGGATCGCGCCACCGATCACGAATCCGAAATACCGCGGGCCGGCCGTCGCCACGAGACCCGGGTCGAGCCGCCGCGCCATGTCCTCGATGACGGCCACGGGGTCTTCGCCATCCTCAGGCAGCGGCCCCGCAAGTGCGGCGGCAATGGCATTCCCATCGGTCCGAGCACCCACGTGCCGCTCGGCGAGGCCGGCCAGGAACTCGAGGCTCAGCTCCGCAGCCCGCTGAAGGGCTCGCTCGCGGTCGTCCATCGGTTGAGCCTACGCCGGAACGGGGTCCCGGAGGCGCTGGCCCACGATCCGGGCCAGCTGCTCGGCCACCGCATTCCAGTCGTACCCCTCGGTCACCTCGCTGGCCGGCAGCCGGATGCACCGGTCGGCCGCCACGTAGGTGGGCACGATCCGGTCCAGGATGGCCTCGATCTCGTCGCGGAACGCGTCGTTCGTCGAGCGGACGCCGTCGGGCATGAGCGCCACGTCCGGGAGGAGTCGGACGAACAGGTCGTAGGTCTGTGACCAGCGCCGGACGAGCGGCTCGACCCCGAACGGATCGGCCCCGTGGGTCACGCGCAGGAAGTACGCGTAGTTGTCCACGACCGCGCGATCGGTGACGAGAATGTCGGATCGCCCGCCGAGCTCGAGCTCCTGCTGGACCTGGGTCATGAGCACCCACAGCTGCGCCTCGGCCGACGCGCCCTCGTTGCGGCCCAGCGGATTGAAGCGGATCACCTCGCGGCTGACCTCGACGCTTCGCCCGGCGCGGCCCACGGCCGAGGCAAAGGCATGGACCGCGTTCGACTTGCGGACCGAGTGCGAGCCGATGAATGCGATCTTGGCCGGCGGAATCCAGGGCACGGGACAGCCTAAACATTTCCTTCATCGCAATCGATGTAGCCTCTGCACATG
>DASYGU010000205.1:0-1545 GCA_035999355.1 Candidatus Limnocylindria bacterium
CTGTCGCGTGACAAGCGCTGGCGCGTCGTCGAGATCCTGGGCCATGGTCCCTCGGAGACCGCGACGGGACCGATGGCCGACGAGGCCATTCTGAATCCCGAGCCGGTGGCGGATGCCGACGCCGAGCCCGCCGCGGTGGAGGGAGAGTCCGCGTGATCCGCCGCCAGACCCGGCTGCGGGTCGCCGACAACACCGGCGCCCGTGAGCTCATGTGCATCACGGTGGTGGGCCGCTCCACGAGCGAGACGGCCTCGGTCGGTGACGTCATCGTGGCCAGCGTCAAGCAGGCCCTGCCCAACTCCGGGGTCAAGAAGGGCGAGGTCGTCCGCGCGGTCATCGTCCGCACGACCAAGGGCTACGGCCGTCCCGACGGAAGCCACATTCGCTTCGACGAGAACGCTGCGGTCCTCATCACCCCACAGGGCAACCCGCGCGGCACCCGCATCTTCGGCCCGGTCGCCCGCGAGCTCCGGGAGCGCAACTACATGAAGATCATCTCGCTCGCGCCGGAGGTGCTGTGATGGCAGTCCGCAAGGGCGACACCGTGATGATCCTGGCCGGCAAGGACCGCGGGAAGCGGGGCAAGGTCGAGCGCATCGAGCGGACGCGCCGTGGCCTGGCCGCGATCATCCCCGGCATCAACATGGCCAAGCGCCACCAGCGCTCGCGCGGTGGCCGCCAGCAGACGGCGGGCATCATCGACATGCCCATTCCCGTCCAGATCAGCAACGTGATGGTGGTCTGCCCCAACTGCGACAAGCCGACCCGGATCGGTCACGCGCGGCTGGACGACCAGCACAAGACCCGGGTCCGCGTGTGCAAGCACTGCGGCGAACAACTGGAGGTGGGCAAGTGACCGACGAGCCGACCAAGGCCCCCCGTAAAGCCGCCGCCAAGGCGGGCGCATCGGCCAAGCCGGCGACCCGTGCCAAGCCGCCCGCGAAGAGGTCAGCCGGCCGGGCGAAGACCGAGTCCGCCGCGCCGGCGGAGACCTTGTCTCCCGCGCGTCGACGGTCGGCCGGGCGCTCCGAGCCCAGCGGCCTTCGGTTGCGCTACCGCGACGAGGCGGTGCCCGTGCTGCTCCGGGAGTTCCGCTACGCGAACGCGATGGAGGTCCCGCGCCTCGAGAAGGTGGTCATCAACATCGGCCTAGGCGAGGCCATCCAGAACGCCAAGGCGATCGACGCCGCGGTGGGCGACCTCATGATCATCAGCGGCCAGAAGCCGATCGTGACCCGGGCCACCCGCTCCATCGCCCAGTTCCGGCTCCGGACCGGCATGCCGGTGGGTGCCAAGGTGACTCTTCGGGGCCAGCGCATGTACGACTTCCTGGAGCGCACGATGCGCCTGGCCCTGCCCCGGATCCGCGACTTCCGTGGGGTCTCGCCGCGCTCGTTCGACGGCCGAGGCAACTTCAGCCTCGGATTCCGCGAGCAGTTGATGTACCCCGAGATCGACTACGACAAGATCGACCGCCTCCGCGGTTTCGAGATCAGCATCGTCACCACCGCCCGCACGGACGAGGAAGGCCGCCGCCTCCTCGCC
>DASYGU010000245.1:0-9692 GCA_035999355.1 Candidatus Limnocylindria bacterium
CCCGGCAGAGACCTGGCCCCAGCAGATGGTCGACCGCAGCGGCGGGACCCTCATCCTGTCCGGCAACCTGGCGACCAATGCGTTCACCAGCGAGGACCTCATCCTCCACCAGCTCCCAGAGCTCGATGCGGTGCGTCCCGAACTCGTGTCGGTCCTGATCGGGGTCAACGACGTCGTCCAGGGCGTGTCGGAGGCGACCTACGCCGACAACGTCGCGTTCATCCTGGACGACCTGCTCGGCCGGCTGCCGGCCGACCGGATCGTGGCCGTCGCCACTCCGGACTACACGGTCACGTCGCAGGGAGCCGCGTTCGGGGACCCGGACCGGATGCGGGCGGCGATCGCCCGCTTCAACACCGTGTTCCAGCTGGCCGCCGCGCGGCGCAACATCGCGTTCGTGCCGGAGATCTTCGAGATCTCGCAGCAGGCCGCCAACGACCCGTCGCTGGTGGCCCGCGACGGGCTGCATCCCAGCGGCGCGCAGTACGCCCTGTGGGTCGACGCCATCCTCCCGGTCGTCGAGTCCGCACTGGCGGCGAGCGCGGCTCCCTAGCGCCGGACCGCGCCCGGTACCCGGGTTCCGGCGCGAGTGGGCGCTACCATCCAGCGACCGATGGCCGCGCTCGGATGGCGCCCAGCCCGACCGGGTCACACGAGTTCTGGAGGTCACCACCGCATGACTGCCGAGAAGCCGGTGCTGGCTCAGCACGGCAACGCCTACAACATCTTCATCCTGGTCCTGACCGTCTTCTCGCTGGCGCTCATGGTCCTCCTGCTTCTGCCACTGAGCCAGCCAACGCGCGACCTGCTCCTTGTCTACGACAACGTCGTGTGCGGCATCTTCCTCGTGGACTTCGTTATGAATCTGTTTGGCTCGAATCCAAAACGCGCCTATTTCATCGGCGCGCGGGGCTGGCTGGACCTCCTGGGCTCGCTGCCGAGCCTCGGCTTCTTCCAGATCGGCGCGCTGCTGCGATTGGCCAGGCTCAGTCGGTTGGCCCGCATCACCCGCCTGCTGCGCGGCCAGGCCGGCAAGGATCTCGTCCGGGACGTGCTCATGAACCGGAGCCAGTACGCGACCTTCATCACGATCCTGCTGGCGGGCATGACCCTATCGATCGCGACGATCCTGGTCGTCCAGTTCGAGAGCCGGTCGCCCGATTCGAACATCACAACGGGTGGTGACGCGCTGTGGTGGGGCATCGTCACGATGACCACGGTCGGCTACGGCGACTTCTTCCCGGTGACGACTGCCGGCCGGTTCACCGGGGCCTTCGTCATGTTCGCGGGGATCGGGATCATCGGCGCCCTGGCCAGCATCCTGGCCAGCCTGCTCGTCTCGTCGCCGTCGCCGGCGGAGCCGGAAGCAGATGCCTCTTCCGCTGCCGCGACCGGCGACTCGGCGTCGTCCGGCGCACTCCTCGAGGAGCTGGCGGGCATCCGGACCGAGGTGGCCGGGCAGCGAGCCGAGATCGCGGCCCTCCGCGCCGCGCTCCGCAACGGCGGGACCTGACCATTTCCGAGCGGGTCGGCGCTACCATCGCCAGACCATGAGCTCACCGCCTGACGATCGGCCCATTCGCGTCCGGATGGCGCCCAGCCCCACCGGGCCGCTCCACATCGGGACGGCCCGAACCAGCCTGTACAACGCCCTGTTCGCGCGCCACGTCGGCGGCACGTACGTTTTGCGCATCGAGGACACCGATCTCGCCCGCAGCACGGCCGACTTCGAGCGCGACATCCTCGACAACCTCCACTGGCTGGGGATCACCTGGGACGAGGGGCCGCAGCACGCCGGCGGTGACGCCGGCGGCGAGGACATCGGTCCCTATGCGCCCTACCGCCAGAGCCTGCGGATGGACCGATACGCCCGCGAGGCGGACCGTCTCCTGGCCTCCGGCGCCGCGTACCACTGCTGGTGCACGACGGATGAGCTGGACGCCGTCCGCCGTGAGCAGGAGGCCCGCAAGCAGGCGCCCCGCTACAACGGCCGCTGCCTGACCCTGACCGATGCCGATCGGGCGCAGTTCGAGGCCGAGGGGCGTCGCCCCGCAGTCCGCTTCCGCGTTCCGGCCGAGAGGATCCGCTTCGACGACCTCATCCGGGGCGAGGTGGAGTTCGACAACGGATTGCTCGGCGATTTCGTCATCGTCCGGGCCGACGGTGTGCCGCTCTACCACTTCGTGGTCGTGATCGACGACGAGCAGATGGAGATCAGCCACGTCATCCGCGGCGAGGACCACCTGTCGAACACGCCCAAGCACATCGCCCTGATCCGAGCGCTGGGCTACCGCGAGCCGGTGTTCGGGCACATCCCGCTCATCCTCAACCCCGACCGGTCGAAGATGAGCAAGCGCAAGTCACAGACCGCGATCAGCGACTACCGGGAGCAGGGCTACCTGCCGGAGGCGATGGTCAACTTCCTCGCGTTCCTCGGCTGGTCGCCGGGGACGAAGGAAGAGATCTTTTCCCTCGACGAGCTGGCCGCGCGGTTCGAGATCGGCGAGGTCCACAAGGCGGGCGCCGTGTTCGATCGCGATCGGCTGGACTATCTCAATGGGGTGTACATCCGGGGCCTGACCGATGACGAGCTGACGGCGCGTCTTCGACCGCTGCTGCCGGCCGCGCTGGCCGACCATGTCCTCGCCGGGCTCGTGCCGCTGGTCAAGGAGCGGATGGTGCGCCTGACCGATGCGGTCGAGCTGTCCGACTTCCTGTCCGAGCCCGATGAGGTGGTGGCCTCATGGTGGAGCGTGGACGACCTGTTGCCGAAAGGTCGGGACGCGACCGAGGTCGCCGCGGCGCTCGGTGCGGCCCGCGCCGCGCTGGCCGCCGACGACGGGTGGGCCGCGGAGCGGCTGGAGACCGTGGGTCGCGAGGCCGCTGAAGCGCATGGCTGGAAGGCGGGCGACTTCTTCAAGCCCATCCGGGTGGCGGTGACTGGGAAGGCCATCTCGCCGCCGCTGTTCGGGTCGATGGTCCTGCTGGGTCGCGAGCGGTCACTGGCGCGAATGGACGGAGCGCTCGAGCGCCTCCGCACGGGAGCAGCAGCGTGACCGGCGACGACCCGACGCTGAACTGCCCCGCCTGCGGGGCAGCCAACCAGCCGGGATCGCGCTTTTGCTCGTCGTGCGCCACGCCCCTGGGTGCGGCGGCCGAGCCGGCCGCCGAGACGCGCAAGACGGTCACGGTGTTGTTCTGCGATGCGACGTCGTCTACCGCACTCGGGGAGAGGCTCGATCCGGAGTCCCTGCGATCGGTGATGACCCGCTACTTCGACGTGATGCGCGAGGTGATCGAGTTCCATGGTGGCGTCGTCGAGAAGTTCATCGGGGATGCGGTGATGGCCGTTTTCGGCGTGCCGACGATCCACGAAGACGACGCGCTCCGGGCGTGTCGGGCGGCGATCGAGATCCACGACCGCCTCGGCGAGCTGGACGAAGCCATCCGCTCCGAGCGCGGTGCCAGCGTGGAGTGGCGGATGGGGATCAACACGGGGGAAGTGGTGGCCGGCGACGCGGTGAGCGGTCAGCGGATCGTGACCGGCGACGCGGTGAACGTGGCCGCGCGGCTGGAAGGTGCGGCGTCGCCTGGGGAGATCCTGCTTGGTGCCGACACCCACGCCCTAGTACGTGAGGACGTGACGGCCGAGCCGGTGGAGGCGCTGTCCCTGAAAGGTAAGGCGGAGCCCGTGCCCGCCTGGCGGCTGACCGCGGTGGGTGGGTCCATCGGCCGTCGCGTGCGGCCGCTCGAAGCTCCGCTCGTCGGGCGCACGCGACCGTTGCGACTCCTCGAGGAGGCCTTCCGCGAGGCCGTTGAGGAGCGTGTCTGCCACCTCCTCACCATCCTGGGCGTGGCGGGAGTGGGCAAGTCGCGCCTCGTGGACGAGTTCGTTGGCTCGCTTGGCGAGCAGGCACAGGTGGCGACCGGCCGCTGCCTCGCCTACGGCCACGGGATCACTTACTGGCCCGTGACCGAAGCCATACGCGGCGGCGCCGCCATCCACGAGGATGCCGCGCCCGACGTCGCGTTGGCACGCATTCGCGAGGTCCTGTCCCATGAGCCGGAAGCCGACCGAGTGGTGCCCGTGATCGGTCACCTGCTCGGCGCGACCGAAGCCCTGCCGGCGCCGGATGAGATGTTCTGGGCTATTCGGAAGACGTTCGAGGCCATGGCCCGGGATCGGCCTCTGGTGCTCGTCTTCGACGACATTCATTGGGGCGAACCGACATTCTTGGACCTCATCGACCACGTCGCTGACTGGACACGCGACGCGCCCATCCTGCTTATCGCCATGGCCCGGCCTGACCTACTCGAGATGCGTCCGACCTGGGGCGGGGGCAAGCGGTGGGTGACGACGATGCAGCTCGAGGCGCTGTCCGCGGATGAAAGCAACGAGCTGGTCGGTGGCCTTCTGGGTCAGGCCGACCTGCCGGCCGACGTGCGGGCGCAGATCGGTCAGGCGGCCGAAGGCAACCCGCTTTTCGTGGAGGAGCTGCTCGGCAAGCTCATCGACGACGGATTCCTCGTCCAGTCAGGCGACGGTTGGGCAGCTCATGGCAACGTGAGCGAGCTGGCCATTCCTCCGACCATCCATGCCCTCCTCGCCGCTCGGCTGGATGGATTGGCCAGCGAGGACCGCGCTGTCATCGAGCGAGCATCTGTTGAAGGCAAGATCTTCCACCGCGGGGCGGTGACCGAGCTGGCCCCTGAACTCATGCGCCCCCACGTCCGGGAGCGCCTGGCCGGGCTGATGCGGATGGAGCTGGTCCGCCCGGACCAGGCCTCCTTCGCGGGAGATGAGGCGTACCGCTTCCGCCATCTGCTCATCCGCGACGCCGCGTACCAAGCGCTTGCCAAGCAGACCCGATCGGAGCTGCACGAGAGGTTTGCTGCCTGGCTGGAGCGAGTCGCGGCAGATCGGCTGTCGGAATACGAGGAGATCATCGCCTACCACGTCGAGCAGGCGTACCGGTATCGAGTCGAGCTGGGCCCGCCCGATGCCCACGCCAGAGAGCTCGCCCTGCGGGCGGGAACCCAACTGGCCGATGCCGGAGAGCGGGCCGATGCCCGCTCCGACGTCGCGGCGGCGGTCGACCTGCTCGGCCGTGCCGTTGACCTGCTGAACGACGACCTTCCCCGCCGCCGACGCGTGCTCATCACTCTCGCTGACAACTGTTACAACGCCGGCGATGGACCGCGGGCGGAACGCTTGCTGGCCGATGCCATCGCCGATGCGGAACAAGCCGATGACGAAGGCGCGGCGGCGCTGGCTGCCGTGGCATTGGTCATGATCCAGATGTCGACCAAGTCGACGGAGATGTCGGTTGTCCTCCGCGAATTGGAGCGCCTGATCGCCGTCTTGGAACGGCTCGGCGCGACCGCCGATGCCCGGCTCGCCGAGGCCTGGTCGGCGTTCTGCCTGTTCGGCGTCGGCCGGGCGGGGGAGGCTGCGGAACGAGCGCGATCTCTCGTCGAGTTGGGCGAGGGCGGCGAACGATGGCAACGCGAGGCCCGGATGGCCATGGGCGTGTCCCTGGTATTCGGCCCAACGCCGGCGGACGAGGTCATCGCCGAGCTGCAGGCGGTCAGGGAGCGTGCCGGGACGAAGAGCCTGGCGGAGCCTCCCTTCCGAGGAATTGGTCGGATGAAGCTGCTCCAGGGCCGCATTGATGAGGCGCACGAGCTGAATGCCCGCGTGCAGGCAGTATGTGAGGAGATTGGAAACCGGCAGCAGCTGGCCTCGTGCCTCGATTTCGAGGGGCAGGTCCAACGCCTGGCCGGGAACCTGGATGAGGCGGCGAGGTTATCCCGTGAGGGGTATCAGGCTATGGCGGCCATTGGTGACCGGTCGTTCGCTTCGACGATTGCCGTCAACCTGGGCGAGATCCTCATCGACCTCGGCCAGGACGACGAGGCGTGGCGGTTCGGTGCAATCGCCAGGGACACCTCCTCGAGCGACGATGTGGTCTCCCAGGCCGGGGGCCGTGCGGTGCAGGCGCGAGTCCTGTCGCGACGTGGCGAGCACGCCGTGGCCGAAGGTCTCGCCCGCGAGGCGGCTGACATCATGAGCAACACCGACTACTTCGACCAGCACGCCGGAGTCCTCGTCCATCTGGCGCACGTACTCCGCGAGGCCGACAAGAGCGGGGATGCACTCGTCGCAGCCCGTGAAGCGCTCAGCTTGTACGAGTTGAAAGGCGCCACGTTCTTCGTGCACCAATCCCAGCGCCTGATCGACGAGTGGGTCGGCTGATGGCCGACCAGGAGGATGAAGCGGTCGCGGAGCTGGGGATGGCTCTCGAGCTGTTCGAGCGAAAGGGCCACCTGGCGGGTGCTGAGAAGGCACGCATCTCCGTGCTCCCGGGCGACGGGGCACTTTAGGGGACGAGCACCACCCTTCCAGGCACTTTGCCCGCTGCCAGACGGTCGTGAGCGGCTGCGGCCTCGGCCAGCGGCATCCGTTCCACCGACCAGTGCAGGCTGTGTCGGCGCGCAAGCTGGACGACGTCGCGCAGGTCATCGTGCGAGCCCCACGCGGTAGTCGTGAGCGATGCCTCTGGCGGGAGGGCGGCGAACGAGAAGGTCAGCGCTCCGCCCGCCTCGCCGACGAGCGACACGAGGCCGCCGGGCGCGACGAACCGCGCGGCGAGGGCGAGCGTCTCGTCCGACCCCACGAAGTCGAAGACCACGTCGGCGTGGCCGCCCAGGCCGGCGAATATCAGCTCCTCCTCGCCCAGCAGGAAGCCGACGTCCGCGCCCAGGTCGGCGGCGATCTGAACCTTGTCGGGGTCGATCTCGCGCACTCCGATGAACACGTCGGGAAGACGGCGGAGGAACTGGAGCGCGAACTGGCCCACGCCGCCGAGGCCGATGAGCAGGGCGCGCGATCCCTCGGCCAGCCACGGGGCCGCCCGGCGGACCGCCCGGAACGAGGTCACGCCTGCATCCGCCAAGGGAGCGGCCTCGACCGGATCGAGCTTGCCCAGCGAGACGAGGTGCCGGGGGTGGGGGACGAGCAGGTACTCCGCATAGCCGCCGTCCACCTGGAACCCCGGAGCGCGGGATTGCTCGCAACGCTGTTCGTCACCGCGCCGGCAGTCACGGCACTCGCCGCATCCCCACCCGCCGAAGACCGCGACCGGCTCGTCCTCCTTCAGGCGCGCCCGGCGGAGGAGGCCACCGGCGTCCGCGCCCATGCCCGCGATCCAACCGGCCACCTCGTGACCCAGGGTCACCGGCCGCTCGACCCGGATCCGATCGGTCCGGACGATGTGGAGATCGGTGTGGCACACGCCCGCGCCGGCGACCCGGAGGAGGACCTCCGCGCCGCGGGGCGTGGGAACGGGCACGTCCTCCAGGCGCATCGGCTCGCCGGCGGCATACGTCCGGACGGCCAGCATCGGTCAGGCCGGGAGGGGCTCTCGGAAGATCTCGAAAATGATGGCGGCCACGAGCCGGGGATCGGGATCGTGATAGACCCCGCGAACGAGCCCCGCCTCATCGGCTCCGATGAGGACCGGCGTCGCGACGTTCGTATTGCCCCGCCGCTGCACGAGGGGGACGCCGAGCGCTTCGGAGGCGATCTGGCGCTCATCGCTGAGCAGGAGGAACGGCAGGCTCAGGTCGCGGGCGAAGGCAGCCTGCTCACGCTCGTTGTCGGTAGTGACGCCCGCCACGTCGATACCCGCCTCGGTCAGGCGCGCGGCTTCCGCCGCCAGGGTGCGGGCCAGCACCTCACCGGCCAAGCGGCCGGCGCCACTCAAGCTCGGCCCAGCGAAGAAGACGTGCGCCACGGGCGACTTCCCGACCCACGATCGGAGATTCAGGAGATATCCGTCGGTCGCGCGGAGACCGATGGACGGGATCGGGTCACCGACCTGGATCTTCAGCGAGGCGGTGGTGCGGCTCACGCCGCGATTGTATCCGGGCTCGCGATCCGGCCCGGCCCGAAGGCCGGGCCATCGGTCAGGAGCTCGCGTCCTCCCAGCGGCGCAGCCGCGGGGCAAGCCGCCAGCCGAACAGCAGGCGGCGATCGGACGCGGCAGGTCCGTCGCGGCGAGCGGCGACCACGATCGGCCGGTGCGCGGGCCGATACGGTGCCGCCAGCTCGCGGCGGCGGTCGGCCTCGAGCTCCCAGGCCGTCATCGGGGTGTTTCCAAACACAGGTTGAGCTCCTTTCCCTGCCCGCTCCCGCGGGACGAATGTCTGCATCTGAAGAGGTTTGATATCGAACGAGTTCGGAGAGTAGCGCGGTCATCGTTTGATGTCAAGCAATACGATGACAAAAGGCTTGACATGGAACTAACATGACACCAATACTGTCGTCATGACGACACCCGCAGACGAACGGGACCGCCTTGACGACATGCTTCTCGTCTGGGCGCGCGAGATCCCGAACCTGGATCCGCTGACGGAGGGCATCGTCGAGCGCATCCAGTTCCTCAACAAGCGCTTCGGCGAGTCCATGGACGCGACGCTCGAGCAGTTCGGCCTCGAACCGCGGTCCTTCCACCTCCTGGGCAAGCTGCGCAGCTACGGGCCGCCCTACCAGCGGTCTCCCGGTCAGCTCGCCGCGGACATGCACCTGTCGAGCGGGGCGATGACGAACCGTCTCGACCGGATGGAGGAGGCAGGGCTCATCCGCCGATTGCCGGATCCGAACGACCGGCGGGGCACGCTCATCGAGCCCACTGAGGCGGGCCACGCCGCGTGGGACAAGACGGTCGGCACCCAGGCGGTCACCGAGGCGCTGATTGCCGGCACCCTGAGCGCGGCCGAGCGCAAGGAGCTCCACCGGCTCCTGCGGCGCCTGATGCGCGCGTTCCCGGCGAAGGACCACTGGGCCGAGGCGCCGGCCGTCGAGAAGCCTGAGGCGGTCGCCGTTTCCTGACCGGCTACGCCCTCGGACCGAGGATGAGCACCTTCCCGGACCGATGGACCAGCCCGTCGCGTTCCAATCCGGCGCTAAGCGCCTCGTAATCGGCTGGGGTCAGGTTCACCACGGATCGTCCTGCAGTCGCCTGACTGATCCGGTGCCCGGGCGCGTCGGCCAGGGCGCGGAGCAGCGCACCGCGCGCGGCCCGCGTGCTGGCGGTCGCCGGCGATTGGCGCGGGACCGGAACCCGCTGGGGGTCGGTCCGGGACGGGCAGCCGCGGCTGACCGGGCAGATGTCGCATCGCGGCGTGCGCGCCAGGCAGATCCGAGCCCCGAACTCCATCGTGGCGTGGGTCCAGGTTCCCGGCTCGAGGGGATCGTCGGCCGAGGCCTGTTCCGCCAGTCGATCAGCCAGGAGCTGAAGGCCACGCCGATCCGCCGCACCCACCCCGAACCGGCGCACGAGCCACCGCCGCACGTTGGTGTCCACCGCCCCGACCGGCTGCCCGAACGCGATGGCCGCGATCGCGCGGGCGGAGTAGGCGCCGATTCCGGGCAGGGCCTCGAGGCCGGCCACCGAGGTCGGCCACCCGTCGGCGGCGATGGCCGTCGCGGTCCGGTGCAGCAGCACCGCGCGGCGGTTGTAGCCCAGGCCGCTCCAGTCGGCGAGGACCCGCGCCACCGGCGTGGCGGACAACACGGCCGGCGAGGGATAGCGGTGCAGGAACGGATCGAACCGCTCCGCGATGCGCGACGCCTGGGTCTGCTGGAGCATCACCTCGGCGACGAGCACGGGCCACGGGTCGCGCGTCCG
>DASYGU010000257.1:0-8787 GCA_035999355.1 Candidatus Limnocylindria bacterium
CAGGAAGATGTGCGAGGTCTTGTCGAGGTCGTAGCCCTCGCGCCGGTAGAACCGATGGGCTTCGGTCCGTGTCACCCGAGTGGCGACGATCAGCGCCTCGCAGCCGTGGTCTCTGGCCCACGACTCCGCCGCGCGGAGCAGATCCCGGCCGACACCACGATCGCGCGCACCATCGGCCACGACGAGGGCCATGAGCTGCGCGGTGGCCGGCGCGACGAGCGTGTCCCGGAGCTCGACGTGGGCCCAGCCGATCACATCGGCCGGACTGCCGGCGTCGACCGCCACCAGAACGCTGCCGCGATCGGGAGCGGCCGCCAGCACGGCGTGTCGCACGCGAATCTGCTCTGGAGTCGTCGGATAGCCCAGCTGGCCGGCCAGTGCCGCGACCGTGGTCGCGTCCTCGACCGCCATCGGTCGAATGGAGGTCGGTGCGTGGCTCACGCGGGCGGGGCGGTCTCCTGCCCGTCGGGATCGGCGGCTGGCTTGGGCTGAGTGGCCTCGGCACCGGCTAGCCCACGCCGGCCGAGCTCGGTGATCGTCAGCTCGGCGGCCTTCAGCCGCGCCTCGCAGGCCGCGTGCAGCCGCAGACCTTCGCGGTACAGGGCGATGCTCTCCTCCAGCCCCACGCGTCCCGCCTCAAGGGTCTGGACGATGCGCTGGAGCTCGGCCACCAGCTCGTCGAACGGGCGTGCGGCGAGGTCGTCGGGCTGGGCGGGCGTCGCATCGGTCACGAGAGCAGGTCCTCCATGTCCCCGGGCGTGGCGGTGGTCACGCGGCTGCCGATGATGCCGCGCGCGACGACGACCTCGAGGTCGTCCCCCGCCGCGACGTCAGCCGGGTCACGGATGATCATGCCATCCGCGCGACGTGCCACTGCGTAGCCGCGCTCCAGCGTGGCCGCGGGTCCGAGGGCCCGCAGCGCGTCGCGCAGGCCGGTGACGGCCAGGCGGCGGCGCTCGACGTCCGCGCTCGCGGCCCGGTGGGATCGATCGAGGAGCTCGGCCGCGCGCTGGCGGGCCGTGGCCAGGTCGGGCTGGAGGCCGGTCAGGGCGCGTCCCTCCCCGCGGACGGCCCGGCGTCCGGCTTCCAGGCGGGCGGACATCGCCCCCGCCGCCCGCTCGCCGAGACGGTTCAGGATGGCCGGCAGCTGCGTGCCGTCCGGGACCGCGATCTCGGCCGCGGCCGATGGCGTAGGCGCTCGGCGATCGGCTGCGAAGTCGGCCAGGGTGATGTCGCTCTCGTGCCCGACTCCGACCACGACCGGGACCGGTGAGGCGACGACCGCCCGCACGACGTGCTCGTCGTTGAATCCCCACAGGTCCTCGATCGAGCCGCCACCGCGGGCCAGGATGACGAGATCGAGGTCGCCGACCGCGTACAGCCGCTTCAGGGCGCGGATGATCGCCGGCGCCGCCACGCCGCCCTGGACGGCAGTCGGCGACAGGACCACTTCAGCCATCGGATATCGGCGGCGGAGGACGGTGCAGATGTCATCCCACACCGCGCCCACTGGCGAGGTCACGACGCCGATCCGGCGCGGCCAGCGCGGGAGCGGACGCTTGCGAGACTCGTCGAACAGCCCTTCGGCCGCCAGTTTGGCGCGAAGCGCCTCGTACTGGGCGTGGAGGTCGCCGGCGCCGACCGGGGTGACCGACTCGACATAGAGCTGGTACACGCCCTGTGGCTCGTAGGCACGGACTCGCCCATGGCACACGAGCTGGGCTCCGTGCTCGGGCCGAACGGAGGCACGCGCCAGCTCCTCGCGGAACAGGACCGCCTTGATCTGGCTGTGCGCGTCCTTCAGGGTGAAGAAGCAGTGGCCCGAAGGCGGGAAGCTCGGACCGCTGACCTCGCCCTCGACCCAGATGTCGGCCAGCGCCTGGTCCGCGTCGAGTAGCCCACGCACCCGGCGGTTGAGGTCGGAAACGCGCCAGACCCGTGGGCCGGTCGACGGTAGTGGTGTGCCGGACGACGGCCCCGTCATCGGTCTCTCGGTTCTACTGGATCCGGGTCTGGTACTCGCCGGTCCGGGTGTCGATCCGGAGGAGGTCGCCCTCGTTCACGAACAGCGGGACCTGGACGACGAGGCCGGTCTCGAGCGTGGCCGCCTTCCGGGCACCGGTGGCCGTGTCGCCGGCGAAGCCGGGATCGGTGTCCTGCACGCGAAGATCGACGGTGACCGGCAGATCCACGCCCAGCACCTCCCCCTCATAGGAGGACACGAACACGTCGGTGTTGTCCTTGAGGTACTGCGCGTCGTCGCCGAGCAGGTCGCGGCTGATCGAGAACTGGTCGTAGCTCTCGCTGTCCATGAAGTGGTACGCGTCGCCGTCGGAGTACAGGAACTGGGCCTTGCGCTGTTCGACCCGCGCCCGCGGCCACCGAGTACCGGCCTGGAACGTGCGCTCGGTGATCGACCCGGTCCGAACGTTCTGGATCTTGAGCCGGACCTGGGCCGATCCGCGCGCCATCTTGATGTGCGACCACTCGAGCACCCGGACGGGCTGGCCGTCGAGCTCGATCACGATTCCCTTGCGGATGTCGCCGGTGCTGATCACGCCGCAATCCCCTCCCCGATCACGACCGCGTCGCGGGGCGACCGGGTGAGGAGCCGGGGCCCCGTCGCCTCCAGCGCGACGATGTCCTCGATCCGGACGCCGATCTCACCGGGCAGGTACAGGCCGGGCTCGATGCTGAACACCATCCCGGCCTGGAGCGGGGCGGGCGAGGACTTCAGCGACGGCGGCTCGTGGGTGTCCAAACCGATGCCATGGCCGATCCCATGGCTGAACGCATTCGGGTAGCCCGCTTCGGCCAGAGAGGCCCGGGCCGCCTCGTGGGGCGCGGACGCGGGCGCTCCGACCGTGACGAGCCGGAGCGCGGCCTGCTGCGCCTCGGCGACCGCCTCGTGCTGGCGGCGGGAGCGGTCGTCCGGCTCGCCGACGAACACGGTGCGGGTCATGTCCGACCGGTAGCCGTCCAGCTGGCAGCCGAAGTCCAGCAGGAGTGGCTTGCCGGCCTCGACTCGGGCGTCGCCGGGCGTGCCGTGCGGCATCGAGGCCCGGGCGCCGACCAGGACGATGCTGTCGAAGGCCAGGTCCTCGGCGTCGTGGTCCTCGAAATAGCCAGAGATGAGCCGGGCCACCGATCGCTCGGTCATGCCCGGCCGAATCGTGTCGCACAGGTAGGCGAATGCGGCATCGCCCAGCTCACATGCGCGACCGATGGCCTCGATCTCGGCCGCGCTCTTCCGGATGCGCAGCTCCGACAGCGAATCCTCCACCGGAACGAGCTCGAGCCCCGGGCTGGCCGCCTCGATCCCAAGCCAGACGGCATGCGGGGTTCGATCCGACTCCATTCCGAGGCGCCGGATGCCGCGGCCTGCGACCAGGCGTGCCAGTTCGGCCGGCATCGGGTCTGCGGTCAGCACTCGTTCCCAGTCGGGTGCCTCGACGTCGACCTGCTCCACGTAGCGGTTGTCGGCCAGAATCACGGCATCGTCCGCGGTGACCAGGAGCGCGCCGGAGTAGCCGGAGGTGGACTCGTCGCCACGACGGAGGGCAAAGCCCGACAGGTAGCGGCTGGTGGTGGGGGCGCGAACGGCTATGCCGTCGAGGTCGAGCGACGCGATGAGCTCACGCAGAGCGGCCAGCCGGGCCGGCCGCTCTGCGCGGAACGGATCCGCGCCGGTCACGGTCAGGGACACTCCGCCTGCGCCTGGGCGATGTTCGCCTCGTGCTGCGCAAGCGTCTGCGCAAACCGATGCGACCCATCGCGGACGCCATTGGGGCAGGCCGCCACGAAGAAGAAATAGCCGTCCGCCATGTCCGGGAAGGCCGCGGCCTGGATGGACGAGATCCGCGGCGAGGCGATCGGGGTGGGCGGCAGACCGGTCACCTGGTACGTCTGGTATGGCAGCAGAGCCTCTGGCAGGACCACCTCGGCTCCACCTACGGGCAACGGCTCCCACCAGCTGACCGATCCCCACTCCGGTGGCGGCAGGGTCCCGAACTCGGCCGTGGCCAGGCCCCACTGGAGGGTCGGGTCGGCGTCCAGCCTCCAGCCTGCGGTCCCCAGCCGGCGCGTGTAGACGCCGGAGATGAGCGGGCGCTCCTGGTCGAGCACGGCTTCGCGCTCGACGATCGATCCCAGGCGGACCGCGAAGTCGATGGTCAGGCCGCGCGCGGCCAGCTGATCGCGGATGTCCTGCGTTACCCGCTCGTCGAAGGTGGACAGCAGTCGGTCAAGGACGTCACGCGCGGTGGCGTTCGCAAACAACCGGTATGTGTCTGGGTACAGGTAGCCCTCGAGCGTGCGGCCGGCGGGCAGCTCGGTCAGGAACGGGTAGGCCGCGAGCAGGTCAGCGGGCGGGGTGGTGATCAGCGTCCGGAACTCGTCGAGGTCCATCGTCAGCTCGGTCGTCCCGAGGTATGCCACCAGCTCCTCGAGACGGAGGCCCTCCAGGATCGTGATCGTGACTTCGGGACCGGACTCCTGGCGCAGCGCGCCGATGATGAACGAGGGGAGGAAGGTCGGCGAAAGGTCGTACTGGCCGGCATGGAGGTCGCCCTCGCGGTTGGCCTGGTAGACCTGGTAGTGGAAGGCGAGCTCGCTATGGATCAGACCCTCGCTGACCAGCAGCTGGCCGATGAACGTATCGGTCGCGCCGGGCGGGATCTCGACGCTCGTCCGCTCGTAGGTCGTGCTGGCCGGCGTATCGGCGATGGCCTCCGGCTCGTACCAGTTCACGAAGTCAACGACCAGATCGTTCTGGATCAGGGTCGGGCGCTCCTCGATCCAGGACATGATCGCCGGCGACAGGGCCAGGACCCCGAGGTACAGGGCGATCACGGTGAGGACGATGACCCCGCCAATCCAGCCCAGCAGCACGATTGGTTGCAGCCGCCGGACGCCGCGATGCCGCTCGTTCGCCTCGCGCTCGGAGCGCAAGCGGCGGATCCGCGCGTTGCGGAGCTGCTCCTGCTCGGCGGGCGTGAGCGATGGGTCGTACATCAGGACTCCTCGGGGCGCCGCCGACGATCGGCGAAGTACTGCTCAAGGATGAGGGCGGCGGCGGCAGAGTCTATCGCGTTCGACGGGTTTGGGCGATCCGCGGACCCGGCCTCCTGCTCGGCAGCCCAGGACGTCAATCGCTCGTCGCTGAAGGTGACCTCCAGGCCGAGCTCGACCAGCGCGTGGCCGAATCCGCGGGCAATGGCGGCCTGCCGGCCTTCGCTTCCGTCCGCGTTCAGCGGGAGGCCCACCACCACGCGTCGCGTGCCCTCCTGGTCAGCCAGGCGGCGGACATCGGTCGCGGCATTCGTTGCCTTCAGAACAGGTCGCGGAAAGGCCATCCCCGTCTCATCGTCGCCGACCGCGACGCCCACCCGCCTCAGCCCGTGGTCGACCCCGATCACGCGCCCCACGTCGCCCCCGGCCGTCCGAGCACGCCTATGCCCCCTCGAGCGCCGCGAGGGACTCGAGCGTGAGGCGGGTCGCCTCGGCCAGGGCGCCGTCGAGCCCCGCAAGGTCCGAGCCACCGGCCTGGGCCATGTCCGCGCGGCCGCCCCCGCCCCCTTTGATGAGCGGCGCGACCCGGCGAATGACATCCGCGGCATCGAACCCTTCGGCGGCGAGGTCGCGGCTGGTGGCGACGACCAACGTGGGCTGTCCATCGGCCTCGCCGGCGACAACCGCCACGAACCGTCCGGTGGATTCGCGCAGGTCGTCGACCAGGGTCCGCAGCGCGTTCGCATCGGCATCGGCGTAGCGCTGGACGATGACCTTCGCGTCGCCGGCGTCCTGCCCGTCGCGCAGCGCGGCCGCGGCGTCGAGCCGGGGTCGCGCGGAGGTCCCCGCGCGGTCACCGCGTTCGGCATCGCGGACACGGGCCTGGAGCGCTTCGACCCGGGCCGGGACCTCGTCGTCCCGGGCACCGAGGAGATGCGCCGTGGCTCGCAGCGCCTCGAGCCGGGTGGTGATCAGCGTTTCCGCGGCCGCCCCGGTCACCGCCTCGATCCGCCGCAGACCGGCACCGATGCTGGACTCGCCGGTGATCCGGAACGATCCGATCTGTCCGGTCGCCGCGAGGTGGGTGCCGCCGCACAGCTCGCGCGAGAAGTCGCCGCACGCGACGACCCGCACCGAGTCGGGCAGGTACTTCTCGCCGAAGAACATGTCCGCTCCCGAGCCCTGCGCCTCGGCCAGCGGCATCCAGGTCGGCATGACCTCCAGGTTGTTGCGGACCTGCTCGTTCACGATGCCCTCGACTCGGGTGAGCGCATCGCGCGACGTCGGCGCGTCGGACGGGAAGTCGAACCGCAGCCCATCGGGCCCAACCCAGCTCCCTGCCTGCTTGGCCTGCTCGCCCAGGACGTTGCGAAGCGCCCGATGGAGGAGATGGGTGGCCGTGTGGTTGCGGGCCGCCGCCAGCCGCCGCTCGCGGTCGACCTCGGCGCGGACCCGCTCCCCCATCTCGAGCGTCCCTTCCAGCGACCCGTGGTGGACGATCGCGTCGCCATCCCGCTGGGTGTCGGTCACCTCGAGCGTCCCGCGCGGCCCGACCAGGCGCCCGTGGTCGCCGACCTGGCCACCACCCTCGGCATAGAACGGGGTCTCGGCCAGGACGACGGCCGTGGAGCCGTCGTCGCCGGGGCGGACGGCGAGGACCTCGAGATCCTCCGCCACCGTCTCGTTCGGATAGCCGACGAAGGTCGAGCTCAGGCCGGCAAGCTCGGGGTCGGATCGGTATCCGGCGTGCTGCGCGCCCCGCGACCGCTCGCGCTGGGCGCTCATCGCCGTGTCGAAGCCTTCGCGGTCGACCGCGACGCCGGATTCCCCCGCGATCTCGATCGTGAGGTCGATCGGGAAGCCGAAGGTGTCGTGCAGTCGGAATGCCTCCTCGCCCGCGATCCGGCCATTCGGGCCTGCCGCTTCCACGAGCTGGGTCAGCCGCTCGGAGCCCGCTTCCAGGGTTCTCGCGAAGCGGGCCTCCTCGGCCCGGACCTCGTCCAGGATCGGCTCGCGCCGCTCGGCGAGGGTCGGGTAGGCATCGCCCATGAGGTCGATGACCGCCGCGCACGTCTCGCCCAGCACCGGCGCGCTGATCCCCATCAGGCGAACGTGGCGCACCGCGCGGCGCATGATCCGGCGCAGGACGTACCCGGCACCGTCGTTCGTGGGGTGGACGCCCTCGGCGATCAGGAAGGTCATCGCCCGCGAGTGGTCGGCGACGACCTGGTAGCTGAACCGCTCGGCCTCGACCTCTTCGGGGCGGTGGCCGAGGTGCTCGGCCAGACGATCGATGATCGGCACGAACAGATCGGTCCGGTAGTTGCTGTCGACGCCCTGCATGACCGACGCCGTGCGCTCGAGCCCCATCCCGGTGTCCACGCTCTGGAACGGGAGCGGGGTCAGCGTTCCGTCTGCCGCGCGGTCGTACTGCATGAAGACCAGGTTCCAGATCTCGAGCCAGCGCGGACACGTCTCGGAGTGATCCGGGACGCAGTCCGGGCCCTCGCTCAGCTCGGCGCCGCGGTCGTAGTGAATCTCACTGCACGGACCACAGGGGCCGACATCGGCCATCTGCCAGAAGTTGTGATCATCCCCGGCCGCGATGTTCCCCCAGCGGACGAGCCGCTCGGGGGGCAGACCGATCTCGGTCGCCCAGATCCGGTGCGCGTCGTCGTCATCGGAGTAGACCGTCGCCGCCAGCCGGTCGGGCGCGATGCCAAGGTCATCGGTCAGGAACTCCCAGGCCCAATGGATGGCCTCGGTCTTGAAGTAGTCGCCGAAGCTCCAGTTGCCGAGCATCTCGAACAGGGTCTGGTGGCGCGGCGTCCGGCCCACCTCCTCGAAGTCGTTGTGCTTGCCCGCCACGCGGAGGCAGGGCTGGCTGTCGACCGCCCGCCGATAGTCGCGGGACTCCTCGCCGGTGAGGACCCGCTTGAACTGGACCATCCCCGAGTTCGTGAACAGGAGCGTCGGGTCGTCGCGGGCCAGGAGTGGGGCCGGCGGGACGCGGGTGTGGTCGCGCGCCTCGAAGAAGCGCTGGAAGCGCTCGCGGATCTCCGCGGCGGACAGTGGCGGCATGGTGGCGCTCATGCGCGTCGAGAGTCGACCCCCGCCGACCCTCCTCCGTATGGGATTGCCAACGGAGGTTAGTTCGCGCTCTCCTCGGCCGGGGCTTCAGCCGGAGCGTCCAGCGCGGTCTCACGCTGGAGGGCGGTGAGCATGGCCGTCCGGGCCTGCTCGGCCGCGGCCTTGCCTTCGTTCACCGCGTCGCCGAAGTCACGCACGCGCTCGTCGACGAAGTCGCCGACCTGGCCGCGCATGTCCTCGCCTGACTCGGGGGCCAGCAGCAGTCCGATGGCAGCGCCGATCAGACCGCCGATGACCAAGCCGGCCACGAAACTCCCGAAACCGGAATCTCCACTCATGACGTGTGTGTCGCTCCTGTAGGGGACATCGCTGGTAGGGCCACCGATTCTACCGGCCCGAACCCGCCCCGTCGCGTCGGCCCGTGGATCCGCGGGTTCCCGCGAGCAATGTGGCGACCGCTGCGGTGGTGATCAGCGCGACCTGCGCACCGATGACGGCCCCGACCAGGTGGAACTCGCCGAGGACCAGGACGTCCACATCGAGCAGCGCGGCGAGGAAGTTGCCGGCGAGGGTGCCGATCACCGCGGCGATGACCAGGAATGGCAGCTCCCGACCCCAGCGGCCGCGGATCGCGACGAACAGGGTCAGGTTGATGGCGGAAACCAGCAGGGTCCAGAGGGCCAGCGG
>DASYGU010000273.1:0-3766 GCA_035999355.1 Candidatus Limnocylindria bacterium
CCCGGGGAGGAGCGGATCCTGGTGCCGTCGCGTCGGGACGTGGCGACCTACGACCAGGCGCCGGCCATGAGCGCGGAGGCGATCACCGACCAAGTGGTGGTGGCCATCACCGGAGGCGAGTACCCGTTCGTGGTCGTGAACTACGCGAACACCGACATGGTTGGCCACACCGGCGATTGGGATGCCGCGCTCGCGGCGCTCGAGGTCATCGACACGTGCCTGGGCCGAGTTGCGGATGCCGCGACGGCCACCGGCGCCGCCCTGCTGATCACCGCCGACCACGGCAACGTGGAGCGAATGCGAGATGCGTCCGGTGGCCCGCATACCGCCCACACCACGGCCGATGTCCCACTCGTGCTCGTCCATCGCGGGCACGAGGCCGTTGGCCTACGGGACGGCATCCTGGCCGACGTCGCGCCCACCATCTGCGCCCTGCTCGAGATCCCGGCCGGCCCGGCCATGACCGGCCACAGCCTGCTGGCCAGCGCCACCACGACGTGACCTTGGCTATACTGCCGCCCGCATGACCGCCCTCACCCTCGTCCAGTCGATCCTCGCCGTGGCCCTGACCGTCGCCATCCTGCTTCAGCAGCGTGGCGCGGGGGTCGGTGGCGCGTTCGGCGGCGAGATCACCGCCTACCGCAGCCGGCGTGGCATCGAGCGAACCCTGTTCCGGCTCACGATCGTGCTCGCGACCCTATGGGTCGTGTTTTCCGTCCTGGCGCTGTACCTCCAGACGGCCTGACCGATCCGGGCCAAGGCCCCGGTCGTAAAGGGTGCAGCCGACCGACCGGCGCACAGATACGCGGTCTATCCTCAGACGCGATCAGCGCGCACCACGGGAGGACGGACCATGAGCGTCTCTAGCATGGCGAACATTGCCTTCGCGCGACGGGCGGACGTCGCCCCTGAAGGCGAAGGCCTCAACTCGCTCGACGAGGTCGCGAGCGCTACAGGAACTCCGTCGGGCTCCGCCACCAGCGCGACGAGTGCGCTGTCTGCCATCGCCGCCTACATCCCGACCGAGGTCGTGACCGTGTACGTCGCGGTGCTGGCCACCATTGGGGTCACCCAGCCTCAGGGCAACGGGCCGGCGTACACCCCCGTCGCGGTGTACGCGACGTTTCTGGTCCTCACCCCGGTTGTCGTGTGGGGCCTCTACGCGTCCCGCGCGGTTTCGGCCGGCAAGCGCCTCCCGCGCTCCCTGCGGTCATGGCCAAAGTGGGAGATGGTCGCCGCGACTCTGGCGTTCGCCGCGTGGGGCGCGGCGATGCCCAGCTCCCCGCTGGGGATTATCCCCGGATTCATGCCTGCTCTCGCCGGCGTGGTTGCCCTCGTCCTATCTCTGCTGATCGGTGTCTTTTCGCCGATCTTCTCGATCCGTCCGCTCGCGAACCGCTAGTTGGGAGGGCTGGCAGGTGGTCACCGTCTGGTCTGAGGCGCAGCCGGGCCGGCCCCTGACCGATTGCGTGTACTCCGCGGGGCTCATGGCGCTGGACTTCGCCGGCTGGAACCGCTGGCCCAACGGGCATCACACGATCGCCGAGCGGAACGCGCTTGAGCGCTCGCAGACCATGTTCGCGCGAAACGCCGGCTCGAACTTCGCCGCCCTCGACCAGGCAACCAAGAAGCGTTTCGGCGTCGCGCTCCGCTTGGTGAGTGGCGGTCTCGCAGAGGCGCTGAGCCGCCCCGGCACGGTGCTCGCCCTGGGCGGTGTCAACGGTCGTCTCGAGCCCGGCGATCGCTGGCGCCGTTGGGATCCGACCTTTACCGACTTCCATGCCGTCGCCGTGATCCCGCTCGGAGACGGCACGTGCCGCGTGCTGGATCCACTGGCGCCCATGGGGTTTGTCGGGGACGTCGTGCCAAACAGCAAGGTGCTCACCTGGGCGAACGGGCCGTCGGCCGCAGACGCGAGGCTCGCCCGCGCGGGGGAATTTGCCTCCGCCGCCGGAAACGTGCCAAGAGAGGAGGACACCGTGACCGAAGTCACGATCTCGGTGTTCGCGGAGGGGCCGCGAACATGCTTCATCCCGGCCGGAGGCCGCGTCGAGGGCTGGACCCTAGACGGCCTCAAGGTCTCGAAGGTCTGGCCTGACGGCTCCAACTTCCCTGCCGATGCCGGGGTGTTCATCCGCCAGAGGCCGCAGAAGGCCCCGAACGGGACGTTCCTGCGCTGCACCGCGGGGACCTACGTTGGGAGCTACGTCCCGGTCACCCACGTACGGCTCGGCCCGCCGGTAAACCCGCCGGCGGATTGCTCGGCCCTTGAGGCCGAGCTGGCCGCGGCACGGGCGGAGCTCGCCGCCGAGCGGGATCGCTTCGAGGCCGGAATCAAGGAGTAGTCAGGGCGTGAATGTGGGCGCTGAGGAGACCGACCGTCGGGCGGACCTCCTCCCCCAAAGGGACTGCTTGGGACGCGGCAATGCCCGGTGCTAGAATCGCTGCCTGGCCGCCTGCTCGCATTCATTGATCTGGATGTGATCTGGCGGCCGCGGAGTCGGCCCCCAAAGGCTGGTTCCGAGCTCGGGCCGAGGTGGCGGAATAGGCAGACGCGCTAGGTTCAGGACCTAGTGACCATTACGGTCGTGTGGGTTCAAGTCCCTCCCTCGGTACCAGACTCCGGGCCCAGGTGGCGGAATTGGTATACGCGTACGTTTGAGGGGCGTATGAGGCAACTCATCCGGGTTCAAGTCCCGGCCTGGGCACCACTTCACCGGCGGTAGGCTCCGCCGCGGGCGGTTAGCTCAGCTGGTCAGAGCGTCTCCTTTACACGGAGAAGGTCGGGGGTTCGAGCCCCTCACCGCCCACCACCAGCCGCGAGTACCATGATCGGCACACCCTTTGTGCCCTAGGAGACGTCGCCCCCATGGAATGGATCCTCCTGATCATCGTCGCCGTCATCGTCATCGGCGGCATCCTCATCTACAACGGGCTGGTTCGCCTCCGCAACCAGGTCGACGAGGCCTGGAACCAGATCAGCGTCCAGCTGAAGCGGCGACACGACCTGATCCCGAACCTCGTGAATGCCGTGCGCGGCTACATGGAGTTCGAGCAGGAGACCCTCACCCGGGTCATCGAGGCTCGCAACGCGGCTGTTACGGCATCGTCCGCTGGGCCCGCCAACGCCGGCGCGGCCGGAGGAGCCGAGAACTTCCTGACCGGAGCCCTGCGCCAGCTGTTCGCCCTGGTCGAGAACTACCCCGACCTGAAGTCCAACCAGAACGTCATGCAGCTCCAGGAAGAGCTGACTACGACCGAGAACCAGATCGGCTTCTCCCGCCAGCACTACAACGCGACCGTCCGGGAGATGAACACGGCGATCCAGACCTTCCCGAACGTCCTGCTCGCCGGCCTCCTGGGCTTCAAGGAGCGCGAGTACTTCCAGATCGAGGAAGCGGACACCGCCGTGCCCGAGGTGAACCTCCAGGTCTGACCGTGGCGGGCCACCGCTCCCGGTGAGCGAATCCGCGCCGACGTTCTACGCCCAGATCGCCGCCAACCGGCGCGCGAGCTGGGCGCTGATGCTCATCGTGACCGGGCTCCTGGTGGCGCTCGCCGGCACCGCAGGCTACGCGCTCGGCTTCGAGTGGTATGGGATCCCGTTCGCGATCATTCTGGCCGCGATCCTGGGCAGCACCTCGTACTTCGGCGGCGATCGGCTCGTCCTCGCCGCCAGCGACGCCCGCGAGATCGATCGCGCCAACCCGCCGGACACCTTGAACCAGCTGATGACCGTCGTCGAGGAGATGCGGCTGGCCAGCGG
>DASYGU010000283.1:0-3483 GCA_035999355.1 Candidatus Limnocylindria bacterium
CTCACCGCTTGCGCTGCCGCCCATCTTCCTGCTGGGCCTGATCCTGGCCGTCGCCTACATCACGACCCGCAGCCTGCCCCTGGTCATCGGGGTACACGCCACGTTCAACTGCCTCTCGCTGGCCGTGCTCTTCCTCGCGACCGCGTGAAAATGCGGCGGTAAGTCGCCAGCAAGTCTCGTCGAGCGATCCTCGGGAATGCCCCGTGACCGCGCCCCCGCCGAGCGCCTGGCTGCCGTTGGGGCCGTGTCATTCACGAACGACGAACTCTTGGCCCTGGTTCTTGCGGGGCCATCCGCGCTGGCAACGGCGCGGATCTTGCTGGATGCCGCCGGCATCGACCGTCTGCCGGGGATGCTTGTTGCGGAGCTGGTGGGGTACGCCGGGATCGGGACGCGACGCGCGGCGGCCGTGGTAGCCGCGTTCGAGCTGGCCCGCCGAGCCACATCCCATTGGCCGGAGCCCGGCTGGCGGGTCCGGGCCCCGGGCGACGTCGCCGAGCGACTCCTGCCCGAGATGCGCCACCTTGAGCGCGAGGAGCTGCTGGTGTGCCTGCTGAATACCCGCAACGTCGTGCTCGGCCGCTCGACGGTCTACGTCGGCAATCTCGCCGGGTCATCGGTCCGGATCGGTGAGGTCTACCGTGAGGCCGTTCGACGCCAGGCAGCGGCGGTCATCGTCGCCCACAACCACCCCTCCGGCGACCCGTCGCCGTCCGCCGACGATCTCCGGATCACGGCCGACCTTGCCGATGCCGGCCGGCTCCTCGACATCGAGCTCCTCGACCACCTGGTCATCGGTCACGACCGATGGGTGAGCCTCCGAGCGGCAGGCGCGATGTGATCGACTGGACCAGATGACCGACCGGTCAGGTCAGGGAAGGACCACCCGATACAGGCCCCCGCCCGCGAAGTCGACGAGGTAGATCTCACCCGAGTCGTCCTCCCCGAACGCGCTCATCGCCAGCCCGCTGTCGAGCACTGGCTTGGGCGTGATCGTGCCCTCATCCACCTGGAGCGTGAAGACGGTGCCAGTGCACCAGTCGCCGAAGATGTAGACCCCGGCGAGATCTGGCTGAGCCGACCCGCGGTAGACGTAGCCGCCGATGACCGAGCAGCCGCCGGTGTCATGGGAGTACTCGGCAATCGGCTGGACATAGCCGCTGATTGTGCAGGTGTCGGCGAGGCAGTGACGACCCTCCATCACCGGCCAGCCATAGTTGAGGCCACCCGGGCCGTCGGCCGGCTGGCGGTTGATCTCCTCCCACCGGCCACCGCCGACATCGCCGATGAACAGGTCGCCCCACTCCCGGTCGAAGCTGATCCGCCACGGGTTGCGTAGGCCATAGGCCCAGATCTCCGGAGCCCCGCCGCCGTCGACGAACGGGTTGCTCGAGGGGATCGCGTAGGTCCGTCCGGTGGTCGGCGTGCCATCGACATCGATCCGCAGGAGCTTGCCGAGCAGGCTATTCAGGTTCTGCCCGTTCTGGTACTGGTCGTTCTGGCCGCCGCCGTCTCCCATCGAGATGTAGAGGTAGCCGTCGGGCCCGAATGCCAGGGCGCCACCGTTGTGGTTGGCGGCCGGGTCGGGGACCGAGATCAGGATCCGACCCGACGCCGGGTCGGCGACGCTTGGATCGGACGACACGCGATACTCGGCGATGATCTCCGGCCCGTCCGGTCGGGCCGTATACGAGACGAAGAAGCGGCCGTTGTCCTCGTAGTCGGGATGGAAGGTCAGTCCGAGCAGCCCCCGCTCATTCCCGGCCAGAACCAGGCCGGTGATGTCGAGGAACGGGGCGGTCTCCACCGTGCCGCCAGGGTTCACGATCCGGATCTGGCCCTCGCGCTGGACGACGAACAGCCTGCCCGACCCATCGCCCGCGTTCGTGACCGCCGTCGCATTCACGAAACCGCTGGCGATCGGCTCCACGGCCAGGGCGTCCGGTCCGGACGTGAGCCCCGGTGGGGACACCTCGACGGACGGCTCGGCGGTGGGCGCGATCGACGGGGTCGCGGCCTCTGACGTTTGCAGCGATGGGCTCGCGGAGGCGCTCGTGCAGCCCACGACGAGGAGAGCCCCGCCGGCGAGCAGGACGAGCGATTCCCGAGATGGCCGCCGCACGGCCCGGTGCGTCATGGGTTCATACAGCGTACCCGCTCGGATGGGGTAGGGTTCGAAGGCCGATGACCACCACTCGAGCGAGCCTGCGCCGCCTGGCATCGGTCCACGGCGCGACGGGCGCCGAGATCGGGACCGCGCAGACCATCGTCATCGAGCGGGTCGAGCCCGAGCTGGACGGCGGCCGCTACCCGGCCAAGCGAGTGCAGGGCGACTGGTTCGCGGTCACCGCCGACATCATCGCCGACGGTCATGACCAGCTCGCCGCGGCGTTGCTCATCCGGGCCGAAGACGAAACCGGGTGGCAGGAGATTCCCATGCGTCCGGGCCGCTATGACCGATGGACTGGACGCGTCCGCCTGCGCCGCAACGTGCGCCACATCTACACCCTCGAGGCGTGGCGCGACGAGGTTGCCAGCTGGTCCGAGCGGCTGAGCCGCAAGGCCGGCCTGCGGCTGGGAATCGAGTTCGAGCTGGCGGAAGGCGGCCAGCTGCTCGCGGTCGTCGCGCGGCGGGCGCGACAGGCCCGAGAGCGGGACGACGCCGCCGTCCTGGACTCCGCACGTGAGCGGCTGGCCGCGGCGCCCGACCCACGTTCCGCGGCGCGGATCGCCCGGGAGCGGTCGCTGCTGGCGGCCGGCGCGCGGCACCCGGACCGGTCGACCGCGACCCGCTACGACCATGAGCTGACGCTCGTTGTTGACCGGCCCGAGGCGGCCACCGGCGTGTGGTACGAGCTGTTCCCGCGCTCGCAGGGCCGGCAGCCGGGCCACGCGACCACCCTGGTCGAGGCCGAGTGGCGCCTGCCCCACCTCAAGCGGCTCGGGTTTGATGTCGTGTACCTGCCTCCCATCCATCCGATCGGAACCACGAACCGCAAGGGCCGGAACAACGCCGAGCAGGCCCGACCGGGGGATGTGGGCAGCCCATGGGCCATCGGCTCCGCCGACGGCGGCCACGAGGCCGTCGCCCCCGAGCTCGGCGGGCTCGAGGCGTTCCAGCACTTCCGGCGAGCGACCGAGCGTCTGGGCATGGAGGTCGCGCTCGACCTTGCCATCCAGGCCTCGCCCGACCACCCATGGGTGCACGACCACCCTGAATGGTTTCGGCATGCGCCCGACGGCACGATCCGGTACGCGGAGAACCCGCCCAAGCGCTACCAGGACGTTTATCCGTTCGACTTTCGTGGTCCCGACCGTGATGCCCGGGTGGCGCTGTGGGAGGCCTGGCGCGAGCTGGTCCTGACCTGGGCCGAGCGGGGGGTGCGCATGTTCCGGGTCGACAACCCGCACACCAAGCCGGTCGTCTTCTGGGAGCGGCTCTTCGCCCGCCTCCGGACGGCAGCGCCGGACGCGATCTTCCTG
>DASYGU010000287.1:0-4152 GCA_035999355.1 Candidatus Limnocylindria bacterium
GCGCTGGCAGGCACCATCGGGTTCATCGGTCTCGTCGTCCCGCACCTCGTCCGGCTCGCGCTGGGGCCGGACCACCGGCTCCTCCTGCCGGTCAGCTGCCTGGGCGGCGCCGCACTGCTGGTGACCGCCGACCTCGTCGCCCGGCTTGCCGGTGGGGTGCCGGTCGGGGTCATCACCGCGCTCATCGGGGCGCCGTTCTTCCTGTGGCTCCTCCATCGAGCGTCGGCCGCGGCGACCTCGCCATGAGCCTTCCGTCCTCCATGCCCGTCCCGCTGCTCGCCCTCGACGAGGTGACATTCGCGTATCGCCGTCGGGGTCGACCGGATCGGCGGGTTCTGCATGGGATCAGCCTGAGCGTTGCGCCCGGCGAGCTCGTATTCCTCCTCGGCCCGAATGGGAGCGGCAAGACGACCCTGCTCCGCGTCGCCCAGGGCATGCTCCCGGCTGGGCACGGAGCGGTCGTCGTGGAGGGGCGCCCGGTAGGCGACTGGACGCGCCGCGAGCTGGCCCAGCGGATGGCGCTTCTGCCCCAGCTGGCGACGCTGCCCGACGGCTTCCGAGTGGAGGAGCTGGTCGAGATGGGACGGTCGCCCCACGCCCGCTCACGGTTTGGCGCGAGTGACCAGGACGCGACCGCGGTCGAACGGGCGCTCGTCGATGCCGACGCCCTGGACCTCGTCGGCCGGCCGATCGACGAGCTCTCCGGCGGTGAGCGCCAGCGGGTGCTGGTGGCCATGGCCCTTGCCCAGGAGCCGCGCCTGCTGCTGCTCGACGAGCCGACCCAGCACCTCGATCTCGCCCATCAGGTGTCCCTCCTGACCACCCTCGATCGCCTCCGACGAACACGCAACCTCGCGGTCCTCGCGGTCCTCCACGACCCGGCCCTGACCGCTCTGGCCGATCCGCGGGTCGTCCTGCTCAGCGAAGGACGAATCGTGGCCGACGGCCCGGCGGCTGACGTGCTGGAGCCGGCCACCATCGCCCGGGTGTTCGGTGTGCCCCTGCCGACAGTCCTCGCCCTGTCCGGAGGACGAGGCGCTCGACCCTAGTCCGCGCTCCCGGTGTCGGGGGTGGCCGGCGCCACGTCGACGTGGGCGGCCTCAACCTCGGCCACGAACTGCGGGTCCGGCGGCGAGTAGATGTCGAGCCAGTGATTCACCAGGATCACGATGACGGCCAGGATGGGCACGCCGAACAGCGCGCCCCACAGGCCCGCGATCTGGACCCCCACCAGCAGGCCGAGGAACAGGAGGATGGGATGCAGCCCGAGAGACTCCTTCATCATCTTCGGCTGCAGCCAGTTCACGAGCACGCTCTGGACGAGGACCAGGACGACTGATGCGACGAGCGCGGTCAGCCAATTCGAGCTGGTCAGGAACGCGATGAAGATGGGCGGGATGAGCGCAAGCGGCGGTCCGATCATGGGAATGAACATCAGGAGGCCGGACACGACCGCGGTGACGAAGATGTACTCCATCCCGCCGAACAGGCGCGCGACCAGGCCGACCAGCATGACCAGCGTGAACATGATCAGCGCGAGGAGGGTCTGGGTCCGGATAAACCCGCCGAACGAGCGTGCGACCCCCTCCTGGAACAGGATCGACTGGTCGCGCAGGCGGGCGGGGACCAACCGGCTCATCCAGACCATGATCTCGTGGCTGTCGAGGACCATGAACAGGGCCAGCAGGACGACCAGGAACAGGGTGCCGATGACCCCGAATGCGCCTCCGGCGATCGCACCCGCCGACCCCGCGAGATCGTTGCCGAGCGCGCCGATCTGGTCCGCCAGCTGATCGAAGAGGACCGCCACATCGGGCTCCTGGATCCCGATCGCGTCCTGGATCTCCTCGATCTGGGCCGTGATCTGGTCCTGGCGGGACGGCCAGGTGGTGATGAAGTCGGCGAGGTCGGCGACCATCACCGCGGCGACGACGAGGAGGAAGCCGCCAAGCATGACGAGGGTGGTCCCGAACGAGACGCCCACCGCCGCGCCGCGCCCGATGTGGAACCGTTCCTGCACCCGATGGACGAGGGGGGAGATGAGGAACGCGAGGAGCCAGGCCAGGAAGACCGCGACGATGATGTCCTGGAACTGGGTCAGGACGTTGAGCACCATCCCGAGCGCCAGCAGCGCGAAGTAGATCGACCCGGTGATCAGGAACAGCGCGAGGAGGCGCCGCTCGCGGACCCACGCCCCCTGGAACAGCTCGATCACGTCGCGCGCGACCCCGGCCCGCCGGTTCCCACTGCCTCCAGCACCTCCCGTCGCGTGGCCTCGAGGATCGGTCTGACCTTCTCGGCTCCGGCCGAGAGTACCGCCTCCACCACGTCAGGGTCAGCGGCCAATGCGGCGCGCTTTTCACGCATCGGCCGGAAGAACTCGATCATCCGTTCCGCGAGCAGCTGCTTGGTATCCACGCAGCCGGTTCGCGCGGTCCGTTCGCCATCCTGGATCTCGAGGTAGTCGCCGCCGAAGTACCGATGGAGCTGGCAGACGTTGCAGACCTCCGGCCGGCCCGGATCGGTCCGCTTGATGCGCTGCGGGTCGGTGACCATGTTCATCACGATCCGACGGATCTCGTCCGGCTCCGCGAAGATCGGGATCGTGTTCCCGGCCGATTTGCCCATCTTCCGGGCCCCGTCCGTGCCGAGCACGACCGGCGCGTCGGTGAAGACGGCGGTGGGCTCGGGGAAGATCGGTCCGTATCGGTTGTTGAACGCGCGCACGATCTCCCGAGACAGCTCGAGGTGCGGCGCCTGGTCCTTGCCCACCGGCACCCGGCTGGCCTTGTAGATCACGATGTCCGCCGCCTGCAGGACCGGGTAGGAGAGCAGGCCGTTGCTGTTGTCCTTGCCTTCGGCCAGCCCTTCCTTGTAGGTCGGGTTCCGTTGCAGCCAGCTGACCGGGACCACCGTGCTGAAGATCCAGCACAGCTCGGCGACCTCGGGAAAGTCGGACTGCCGGATGAGCGCGCATCGGTCCGGGTCGAGGCCGACCGCCAGCAGGTCGAGTGCCATGTCCCGGGTCAGCTGGCGGAGCTCGGCGCCGTCGTGGACGGTCGTCAGGGCGTGGTAGTCGACGATCGCGTAGATCGCGTCGTACTCGTCCTGCAGCGCGACGTAGTTCCGCTGCGCGCCGAGGTAGTTGCCGAGATGACTCGCGCCGCTGGGCTGGATGCCCGAGAACACCCGTTCGCGGTTGGCGGCAGCGCTCATGGTCCGGGCGAGTGTACCGGACCCGATTTTGACGGCTGGTAGAATCGCCCCCCTTCCCGACCGACCGTCATACGAGGCTATCCGTGTCCGATCCACGCTCGCAGGGCTCCGAATCAGCCCCCGACTGGGGTGCGGCGGCGCGCCCGGGACGGCGGGTCGGCGGGTCGGTCGAGTTCCACGCCGAGATCGGCTCAACCAACGATCGTGCGCGCCAGGCGTTCGAGGAGCCGCACGGTGATGGGTTGGCGGTCGTCGCCGACCGGCAGCTGGCGGGTCGTGGCCGGATGGGCCGCACATGGCTGTCGCCGGCCGGCGTCAACCTCCTGGTCAGCGTCGGGCTTCGCCTGGACCTGCCCGCCGATCGGGCCTGGTGGCTGAGTGCCGCGGCGGCCCTTGCCCTCCGTGACGCCGCGCTGGCGGCGACCGGCGGTGCATCGCCACTGGCCGTGCGCTGGCCGAACGACCTGGTCACCGCCGACGGCCTGAAGGTGGCCGGGCTGCTGATCGAGACCCAGATCGCCGGTGAGCGCCTGACCGCGGCCGTGCTCGGGATGGGCCTGAACGTGAACTGGCTCCGCTCGTCCATGCCCGCTGACATCGCGCCGACCGCCACGTCCATGGCGGACCTGGCCGGCACGCCGATCGACCGGGTCGCGCTCCTCGGCGAGCTGCTGGATGCCCTGGACCGGGAGGTCCTGTTGGTCGAAGCGGGGACAACCCCGCAGGCCCGCTTCCAGGCCGCGTCCTGGCTCACCGGTCGCTCGGTCGAGGTCGAAACGCCTGCCGGACGGCTCACCGGCGTGGCCGGGGCGATTGCCGAAAACGGCGGCCTGGTGCTGGACGGGCCGACCATCCAGACCACGGTGAACGTGGGCGAGGTCATCCGCGTTCACGCGGCGGCAGGATCCCGATGAGCGAGCCGCGACGGCGCCCCGA
>DASYGU010000046.1:0-4592 GCA_035999355.1 Candidatus Limnocylindria bacterium
ATGTGGACGATCGCCTGGGGGCTGGCCAGCGGGCCGGCCGTCTAGGGCCGGAGCGCCGGCCTAGATCGCGTCGTCGATCTCCCAGGGCTCGTCGTCGACCTCTTCGGTCAGCTTGAGCCAGACGAAGAGGCCGGCGAGGACAGTCAGCGGGACGATGATGAGGGCGGCCAGGATGGCGCCGATGGCGATGGCGATGGTCTTGATGATGTTCATGTCTCGGTCTCCGATTCACCTGCCGGTGCGGGAGCCGCGGCGGCGGGCGGTGGTGCGGCAGAGGCAGCCGGGGCTGGCGCCGCCGCGGATCCCCGTCCGCGATCAAGAGGCGCCGACTCGATCATAGCGACGATCTCGTCTCGGGTGAATTCGGCCAGCTGGTGACCCACCTTCCCGTGAGCCCCGACCATGAATGTTCGGACCACGAAGGACCCGCCCTGCTCGAACAGGAAGACGTCACGCGGCTGGGTGCTGTCAAGCCATTTGCCGATGATCCGCAGGGCCTGCTCGTAGAAGTTGGCGATGCCCACCTCGGCGTGGTCGACCCCCGCTGACCCACGCTGCTCCTGCGCGGCACCGATGAGGTCGCCGACCTGGTCGTCGGTCAGCTCGTGGGTCTGCTTGGCAAACGTGCCGGACTCGGACCATTGCCCGCCCATCGAGGACGTGATGCCCTGGACGAGAAACCCGCCGTCGAGCTCGAGGAAGAGCAGCTCCTTCAGGAACTCGCGATCCGCCCACGCTCCAATAGCGCGCAGGACCTCTTCCCAGTCCTGGCGCGGGCTCCCCTCGTAGATGCGCATCGCGTCCTCCGGCTGATGGCCCGCGGCTAGGATACCCCGCGCATCGACACGGCCACCTCGGCCGCCGCCCGAGCGTTGTCCACGATCAGACCGATATTGGCGCGCAGCGCGCGCCCGGCGGATGCCTCGGCGACGTGGCGCAGCAGGAACGGGGTGACCGCCGGGCCGCGCACGCCCTCCGCGTCGGCGGCGGCCATGGCCTCCGCGATCCAGTCGGCAACATCCTCGGCCGGGATGGCGACCGCCTCGGGCGGCGGGTTGACGAGGAGCATTCCCCCCGCCCCCGGCACCGCCATGTGGGCTGCCACGATCCCGGCCGCCGCCGCCGGCCCATCCGCCACGTGGGCCAGTCGCAGGCCGCTGGAGCGGCTGTAGAACGCGGGCAGCTCATCGGTGCCGAGGCCCACGACCGGCACGCGGCGAGACTCGAGCAGCTCCATCGTCGCCGGCAGGTCGAGGATCGCTTTCGCGCCGCTGCACACCACGACGACCGGGGTGGCGGCCAGCTCGTCGATGTCAGCGCTGATGTCGAACGTGCGGGCCGCATCGCGATGGACGCCGCCTATGCCCCCGGTGGCCATCATCCGGATGCCGGCCACGTGAGCAACCCGGAGGGCGGCGCTGACCGTGGTCGAGGCCAGGGCGCGTGAGGCGATGACCGGACCGATGTCGCGCGAGCCGGCTTTGAGCGGCCGCTCTGCGGGGTCTGCGAGGCGCTCGAGCGTGGCCGCGTCCGCCCCGACGATCGCGCGGCCGTTCACGAAGGCCGAGGTGGCGGGGATCGCGCCCTGGTCGCGGACCGCGGCCTCGGCCGCCCGAGCGGTCTCCAGGTTGTGTGGCGCGGGCAGTCCCTGGGCAATCAGCGACGACTCGAGCGCGACCACCGGCCGACCGGCCTCCAGAGCGTCGCGCACCTCGTCGCTCAACGAGATCCAGGGGGCGGACATCACGGCGCTTCCGAGCCGAGGCGGGCCTGGGCCCCGACCGCGCCCGCGACGTCGGCGCCGCGCGCGGCGGCGTTCTCGAGGGCGTGTTGGAGGACGGCGAGCGATGGTGGCCAGCCCTCGCCAGACAGCGCGGCAATGAGCGAGGCCGCGAACGCATCCCCCGCGCCGGTCGCGTCCAGCACCGATCGGGCCCGCCCGCGGACCTCGACCGCCCCCTCGGTCGCGGCGGCCGCGGCCCCGGACGCGCCGTCGGTCACGATCGCGACCCCACCGAGGGCGGCCACCAGCGCCGTCGCCAGCGCGCCGGCCGCTCGATCCCCTGCCGGTGCCGCGGAGCCGAGGATCGTCGCGGCCTCCGCCCGGTCGAACACGACGAGGTCAGGTCGGGCGGTCCGGATACGGGCCGTAAGAGCCGCATCGTCGTGGAACGAGCCACCCGCGATGCTGCATCGCTGCCGGTCAGGTCGCGACCCGGCCAATTTCGCGAGCGCGGCACCACCCTGCGGGTCGGCGAGAGGATAGCCCGACAGGTGGATCCAGTCCGCATCCGTCAGGGCCGCACGGACCGCTGGCGCATCCTGGACGGCCGAGTCGAGCGGTAGGCGGTCGGAGAGCATCGCGCGCTCGCCGGCACGATCCACCAGGGCGACCACCGCACCGCTGCGCCCAACCTCGGCGGCCGCGCTCACGACCCTGACCCCTTCCGCCTCGAGCGTGGCGGACAGCACCTGCCCGGCCGGATCGGTCCCGACCGCCGTGACCAGGGTGACGATCACGCCCTGCCGGGCCAGTCGAACGGCGACGTTCGCGCCTTGCCCCCCGGGCCCGGCAATGATCTGCGCCGGGTGGTCTCGTCCGGGTACGGGGACCGCGTCGAGCACGGTGATGTCGAGGGTGCTGTCGCCGATGACCGTCACCCGCGTCGGCCGGTTGGTCACCACGGCTGGCGGCTGACGAATCCCTGGTCGATCGGATGCCAGTAGGCGACGGCCGGCTCGGACAGGACCCAGCACAGCCATACGGGGCGACCGTCTCGCTCACCGGGAAAGTCGACAAGCCCCTGCTCGAGATCGCGCAGCTCGATGCCGAGCGACTCGAGGTGCTCGACCAGCGCCCGCATGCCGCCGCCGATCTGGGTCATCTCGGCCTCTGACCGGGCCATGGCATCGGCGTGGGCCGCATTGCCGTTGGTCTCGCTGCTCCCGTGTGCGGCCAGCGCATTGACCGCGGTCTCGAGCTTTGCCTTCTCCACCGCGAGCTGGAGGAGCACCGCGCGAACCTGCGGCAGGAGCGCATTCGCCTCGTCGATGGTGTACGTCGGGCGGCCTTCGGCCATCGCCGGATGGTACCCCCCTCTGCTACGATCGAAGCGCCCGGCGGGCCAGCTCCGCGCCGCGACGGCGCCCCCGGTGCGAGGCCCAGATGCCATGGACGATGCTCTGGCCGGTCGCGGCAAGAACGACCCGGCTCCGCCTGACGACGCGGACCTCCTGCACGAGTGGGACGACTTCAACCTGCCGTCCTACCTGGGCAGCACGACCTTCCAGAAGCTGCCGCTGGTGGTTGACGCCGACGCGCTCGCGGCGCGACGACCTGATGTCGTGATCCTGGGCGCCCCCCTGGACGATGGCGTGAGCCACCGGCCGGGCGCACGATTCGGGCCGCGCGCGATCCGGACCGCCTCGTACCACTCGGGCGACATCCACTCGCTCCAGGTGGGCGTCGACCCGTTCGACTGGCTGGACGTAGTGGACGGTGGCGACGCCCCGGTGGTCCCGGGCCGCCTCGAGCGTGGCCATGCCGTGATCCGGGCGCGGGTTCTGGAGATCGCGCGAACCGGCGCGATCCCGATCGTGCTGGGCGGTGACCACTCGATCACCTACCCGTCGGCCAGCGCGGTGGCGGAGGCGGTGGCTCCCCGGCGACTGGGGATCGTGCATTTCGACGCCCACGCCGACACCGGCGACAACACGTGGGGAAACCTTCTGTCCCATGGGACGCCGATGCGACGGCTCATCCAGTCGGGTGCCGTCGCCGGCCGCAACTTCGTCCAGGTCGGGCTCCGCGGCTATTGGCCGCCGGCTGAGACGCTGGCCTGGATGCGCGAGCAGGAGATGCGCTGGCATCTCATGACCGAGATCGAGTCACGCGGCGCCGAGGCCGTGGTCCACGACGCGATCGCGGAAGCCCTGGACGGTCCTGATGTCGTGTACCTCTCGGTGGATATCGACGTCATCGATCCGGGCATGGCGCCGGGGACCGGGACCCCGGAGCCGGGCGGGATGCTGACCCGTGAGCTGCTCCGCGCGATCCGGCAGGTCGTCGGCGCCGTGGACCTGGTGGGGATGGACGTGGTCGAGGTGGCTCCCGCCTACGACGTGTCCGACGTCACCGCCGCAGCCGCCCATCGGTGCGTGCTCGAGGCGATCAGTGCGCTCGCCGGAAGGCGGCGCGATGCCCGGGAGCCGGCTCGCCCGACCGTCCGCTGAAGGCGGCTACTCGACCGTGAATGTGGTCGTCGCGACCTCGTCCTCGTTGCGGGTGGCCACCACGTCGTAGTCGCCGTCGGCCAGGTTGCTGAATTCGAAGTATGTGTAGCCGGCGCAGTCGGTGCTGGCCCCGCAAAAGTTCAGGGGGAAACTCCCCTGATCGACGACTGAGCCCGACTCGTCCTGGATGCTGACCCCGATCACGTCCGTTGCCTGGCCGTGGCGGAAACTCACCAGGATCCAGACATGGCCGTCATTCGTGGCACCGCTGCTGTCACAGGTCGAGTCAGTGGGCTGCTCGTCGCAGGCCTCGGCACGGGCGATGAACCCGTCCGGGGCGGGGACGGGGGTCGGGGTCG
>DASYGU010000065.1:0-1681 GCA_035999355.1 Candidatus Limnocylindria bacterium
CGATGGCGTGGAACGAGTGGACCAGGTTTCCGTGGCGCACCACCACGCCGAGCGGGATCCCATCGGTTCCGATGGTGTGCACGATGGTCGCCACCTGGTCGGGCCGGGCTGATCGCCACATACGGTCCCACGCCCCGCGGGCAGATCCGGTGGCGCCCTCGCCGGCGACCGCCGCCAGGCTGCGCGATCCCGCCGACTCATTCGAGTCGAACAGCACCACCGATCCCGGCAGTTCCCCATCCTCGAACCCGGAGCGCAGACGCTGGAGGAGCCGTTCGTCCTCGACGATCACGAACCGGGCGTCGACCTCGCGGACGATCCGCGCCATGCGGGCCGGCGGGTCGGCGGGGTAGATCGGGCAGGTGACGGCCCCGAGCGCCATGCAGGCGAGGTCGGCGACGACCCACTCCGGGCGCGATCGGCTCAGGATGACGACCCGGTCCCCCGCAGCAAGACCCATCCCGCGGAGCCCGATCGACGTGGCTGCGATCTGCTCCCATAGCTGGGAGTAGGTCCAGCTCGACCAGCCAGAGCCGCTCTTCCATCGGAGGGCCTCCTTGTTCGGGCGGCGCTCCACCGTGCGGTGCACGAGCTCCAGCACGCTGGCCGGCAGCCGATCGGGCGCGATGATCAGAGGCTCTCCGCGCACCACGGTCATGGCTGCACCTCGGCCGAAGGCTCGGACACCGATACCCGGGTCGATGGTCCACGGCCCAGCCTCCCGGCGAGCGCGGCGGTGGCCAGGTCCAGCGCCACGCACAGCGCGACGGTGACTGTGCCGGCCACGAGCACGATCAGGCCGTACTTCAGGTACAGGCCCAGATCGAGTGGGACGACCAGGGCGGCTACCAGGACAGTGACCGGGTGGTGAATGACGTAGAAGGGCAGCACCATCGCGCTCGCCCAGCCCAGGAATCGCGGGCGCGCGGTGAAGTACGTGGCGGCCACGCCCACGAAGACGAGGGTCATGACCCAGCCGAGCGCGGTCCGCCAGATGATGTACGCCATCCCGGCCAGCGTGAATCCCGGGGCATGCTCGATGTCGATCGGCGACCCGAACAGGACGACCGGGAGATAGGCAAAGGCCACGACCGGAGCCAGCCACAGGGTCGCCCGTCGGCGGCCGAGGATGGCAGGCATGACCCGCGGGTCGGCCATCGCGCCGATCCCGATCACGAAATAGCCGAGCCACAGCGCGAAATCGGCCCAGTCCCGGTAGTCGGGGAACAGCGGTCGGAGCACCAGCTGAACGGCGGCGATGGGCACCGCGAGCCAGATCAGGCCGCCGCGGGCGCTGGCCACGCGACCGATGAACGTCTCGGCCCCGGCCGCCCGTCGAGTCCGGAGCCACGACAGGAGCGGCAGCGTCACGAGGACGTAGAGGAACAGGAAGCCAAGGAACCACAGGTGATGGCCCACGTCGCCGAACCAGCGCGGATTCAGGGTGGGATTCAGGTTCGCGACGTACGTGCCCAGGAACTCGATCGGCCCCGCCTCCCCGCCCGCGGCGACGTACGCGATCCAGGCCTGCGGCGGACCAAAGATGATCAGGCCCAGGACGAGCGGGATGAGCAGCCGCCGAAGGCGGAGCCCGGTGTGGCCGCCGATTCCTCGCCGCTCGACGGCTAGCCAGGTCGCCGCACCGGCCAGGAAGAACATGAGCGGCATCCCGAACAGGTAG
>DASYGU010000191.1:0-7752 GCA_035999355.1 Candidatus Limnocylindria bacterium
GTCGCTGCCGGTCTACTCGGGCGGGCTGGGGGTGCTGGCCGGAGACCTGCTCAAGGCGGCGTCCGATGCACGACTGCCGATGATCGGCGTCGGGCCGTTCTACCACCGTGGCTACTTCCGACAGCGCATTGACGCGGAAGGCCGACAGGAGCATCTCGAGCCCGATGTTGACCCGCGCGACCTCCCCCTCCGACGCGCAAGCAGCGCGGAGGGGAGCCCGCTCGAGATCCGGGTGGAGCTGCCGGGTCGCGATGTCCATCTGGCGATCTGGGTTGCGCAGGTTGGCCGCGTGCCGCTGCTCCTGCTCGATGCCGACGTCGAGGGCAACGAGCCTGAGGATCGCCGGGTCACCGACGAGCTGTACGTCGCGGCGCGGCGAACGCGGCTCACCCAGGAAGTGCTGCTGGGGGTCGGTGCGGCGCGCGCGCTGGATGCGCTCGGCATCCGTCCCGCGGTCTGGCATCTCAACGAGGGCCACTCGGCGTTGGTCGTGCTCGAGCGGGCGCGGCTGGCCGGCGTGGCCGATCCCACGCTCGATGGCGCCGCTCGCCTGGCACGCGCCGGCCGCGACATGGTGATGACCCTCCACACCCCGGTGCCGGCCGGGAACGAATGCTACGACCCGGCGGTCGCCGATGAGCTGCTCGCGCCCGCGGCATCCGCCATCGACCTCAGTTCCGATCGGCTCCATGCGCTCGGCAAAGGCCCGGAGGGAACGAACGGCGTGTTCGACCTCACCGCCTTCGGGCTGCGCCAGGCGGCCGCCATCAACGCCGTGAGCCAGCTCCACGGACGGACCGCGACCGCGACCTGGCGGTCGGCCATCGGTCGAGACGTCATATCGGTGACCAATGGCGTGCACCTCGCGACCTGGCAGGCGCAGCCGATGCAGGCCGCCCTCCGGGCCGCCGGCGAGGCCGCCATCGGTGACCGCGAGCTGTGGGACGCCCATGCAGAGCAGAAGCGCCAGATGATCGACTTCCTCGGTGGACGGCTGACCCGTCAGGCGATCCGCCACGGCGTCGCGCCCGAGGCCGTTGGCGACCTGGCCGGGGCCCTGGATCCACACGCGCTGACCATGGGCTTCGCGCGGCGCTTCGCGACCTACAAACGGGCTGACCTCATCCTGCACGACATGAAGCGACTGGCCCACCTGCTCGCCGATCCAGATCGGCCGGTGCAGCTCATCTTCGCCGGCAAGGCGCATCCGGCGGACGAGGCCGGGCGCGCGGTCCTGGGCCATGTGGTGGACGCCTCGCGACGGGTGGGCCTCGCCGGCCGCATCTTCTTCATCGAGGACTATGACCTGCGGGTCGCGCGGTTCCTGGTGGCCGGAGTGGATGTCTGGCTGAACACGCCGCGCCGTCCGCTTGAGGCCTCCGGCACCTCGGGCATGAAGGCGGCGCTCAACGGGGTGCCGTCAGTGAGCATCCTCGACGGGTGGTGGGACGAGGCGTTTGACGGCACGAACGGGTGGGCGGTCGGACGCCCATCGAGCGAGGACGGCGGCACCGACGAGGAGGACGCCGAGTCGCTCTATCGCATCCTCGAGACCGAGGTCGTGCCCGCGTTCTTTGGTCGAAGCGACGTCGGGATCCCCGAGGCATGGATCGGGCGCATGCGGGGGGCGCTGACAACCGGCCTGGCGAGGTTCACGGCCGATCGCGTGCTGCGGGACTACGTCGAGGACCTGTACCGGCCGGTGGCCGGCATGGACGGCGAGGTCGCCCGGTCCGCCTAGGGCAGGTACCAGCGCGGGTTGGTCCAGACACCGTGGTCGTTGACCGCGAAGTGGAGGTGGCAGCCGGTGGACATGCCGGTCGTGCCTTCGTAGCCGATCGTGTCGCCGATCGAGACGCCCTGACCCGAGAACACGACGACCTGGGCCTTCAGGTGCCAGTACCAGGTCAGCACGCCCCCACCGTGGTCGATCACCACGCCATAGCCGGTGTCCCATGGCCACAGCGGCTGCCCTGACGCGACGACGACGCCGGTGCCCGCGGCCCGGATCCGCGTTCCGCAGCCGTTCGCGAGGTCAATGCCGCCATGGAAGTGCGGGTAGTACGTCCCATTGAAGGTATAGGGCGGCTCGAGCACGAAGCTCGTCGGGCCCCACTCCTGGGTCACGGTGAAGTAGTCCTCGGGCCATCGGAAACCGCGGGAGCTGACCTGGACCTGCGACTCGGCCAGCAGCCGGGTGACCAGGGCGTTGGCGGCGGCGGCCGCCTCCTTGGTGGCCTTGATCTGGCGTTCGACGTCGCCCTGGGCGGTGAGCGCGGCATTCAGGGCGGCGGCCTGCTCCTGGCGCCTCTGCTCGGCCGCCACGACGAGGTCGCCCAGTCGCTTCTTCAGCGCGGCCAGCTCGGCCTGGCGGGCGGCCAGGGTCGCGGCCTCGGCCTCTTCGACATCACGGGCATCCGCCAGCTCGGCGCGCCCCTCGCGGAGGACGGATCGATTCTCTTCGAGCGTGGCGCGAAGCTCGCGGATCTCGTCGGCAATGGCGGCGTCCTGCTCGGAGATCGTGAGCAGGTACCCGACCTGGGTGGCGACCGTTTCGAACGAGTCTGCGGCAAGGAGGACCTCGAGCAATGAGGTCTGGCTGCGCTCGTAGGCGTCGCGGTAGTGGTCCTGGAGCAATGTCTCGCGCGCTTCGAGCTCGCGGTTCTGGCGCTCGACCTCGATCGCGAGGGCGACCAGCATCTCGTCCAGCGACTTGATCCGGGCCCGAATCGCATCGAGACGAGCCATGACCTCGATGATCTGTTGCTCCACCTGGACAAGGAGCCCCGCAACCCGCTCGTATTCGGCGCTCACGCTGGCCAGCTCGGCCTCGGCGGCGGCCAGGCGGGCATCGAGGGTGGACGAGAGTGCCTTCAGGCCATCGAGCTCGCGCTTCTGCGCCGCGAGGGATTCCTGGAGGCTGCGCTGGCTGGCCTGGGCCTCGGCCAACGGGTCGCCACCGCGGGCGTGGTCAGCCGGCGTCGACCCGATCAGGGTCGTGGCGACGACCACCAGAGCGACGAGTGTGGCGGCCAGAGATGGCCGACGCCTCATGAGACGGTATTAGTCGTAGGGATATTCATCGTCCCATCCAGCCCCCGCGGAAGAGATGCCCGAGGATGCTACCCCGGGTCGTCAACCTCGGGCGACGCCGCGAATGTACTACACCGTAGGACACCCATCGGTACCAGAGCACACCGGACCGCACCCGCGTACGGTGCGCGTGGAGGTCAGCCGGGCCCCGATTCCAGCGTTTTCGGCGCCCGATGGCGCCGGGTCGTCGCGGCCGCCACCTCCGTGCCGGCCAGCATCGCAATCGCCAGGAAGTCGATGTACAGCAGGCCGATCAGGATCGCCCCGAACGGGCCTGCCGCATTGCCGCTGTCGGCCACGAACAGCTGGATGTACAGGTCGAACAGCTGGCTGAGCCCGAAGAATCCGAGAGCCGTCACCGACGCCCCCAGCCACACCTCGCGGAAGCTCGGGTCCTGGGACGGGACCGCCTTCAAGAGCGCGGTCATGACGCCGAACACGATGAGCGTCGGCAGCAGGGTGATCGCCACCCCCAGCGTGATGTCGACCAGCGCCATCCCCGGCAAGAGCCGATCGATGAACCCGAACACGAGGGTCACCAGGCTCGACCAGGCGCCGGACAGGAGGATCAGGATGCCTGCCAGGCCGAGCAGGAGCAGGCTGCTCAGGGTGGTTCGGATGTAGGACCGGCGCCCTTCCTCGAATGCGGTCACGATCCCGCGCTGGACGGCGGACACCCAAGGCAGGAGCGCGAGGAGCAACAGGCCGATGCCGACGGCCCCGAAGACCAGCCTCGAGTCCTCGAACTGGTCGAGCGCGCCGAACACGGTGGCCGGGTCCAGGCCGAAGGCGTTCGCCACGCGAGCCACGAACGCGTCGAGCTCCGGACCCGGGGAGATGAACAGCGACGCCGCGACGATGGCCACGAGCGCAAAGGGAAACAGGGACAGGATGCTGTAGTAGGCGATCGCGGCGGCGCGGACCATGGACTCGTGGGCGTTGAACTTCCCGAACGCCTCGAGGCCGATGCCGACGATCGAATACCGATCGGCGATGGCGCTGATCCGTTCGGTGACTCGACCCACGATGGCGGTCATTGCCACTCCCGCTACCCTGACGCCATGGCGCCCACCAAGGCCGTCACCCTCGATGTCGACGGACAGACCGTATCGGTCTCCAGCCCGGACAAGATGTTCTTCGCCGAGGCCGGCGTAACCAAGCTGGACCTGGTCCGATACTACCTGTCGGTCGCCGACGGGGCGCTGCGCGGCGTTCGCGACCGGCCGATGGCCATGAAGCGATTCCCGAACGGGGCAGGCAGCGATTTCTTCTTCCAGAAGCGGGCGCCGGCCAACCTGCCGCCGTTCGTCCGGACGGTGGAGCTGTCGTTTCCTTCCGGGCGGACCGCCGACGAGGTCGTCGTCTCCAACGCGGCCGCGCTGGCCTGGGTCGTGAACCTGGGGTGCATCGACCTCAACCCTCACCCGGTCCGCGGCAATGACCTTGACCATCCCGACGAGCTGCGCGTGGACCTCGATCCCGGCCCTGGCGTCGAATGGTCGGACGTGCGCGCGGTGGCGCTCGTCTGCCGTGAGCTGTTCGACGAGCTGGGGTACACCTCATGGCCCAAGACCTCCGGCTCCCGCGGCATCCACGTCTACGTCCGGATCGAGCCCCGCTGGTCGTACGGCGAGGTGCGGCGCGCGGCGCTGGCCGTGGCCCGCGAGGTCGAGCGCCGGGCGCCCGCCCTGGCCACGAGCAAGTGGTGGAAGGAGGAGCGGCACGGCGTGTTCCTCGACTACAACCAGAACGCCAAGGACCGAACCGTGGCGTCGGCGTACTCGGTGCGGCCCCTCCCCGACGCGCGGGTCTCGACCCCGCTCACGTGGGGCGAGGTCCCCGACTGCGATGCTGCGGACTTCACGGTCAAGACCGTCCCGGACCGATTCGCACGGATCGGCGACGTGGGAGCGGGGATCGACGACCACGCCTATTCGCTCGAGCCTCTGCTCGAGCTCGTCGCGCGACACGAGGCCGACGGGCTGGGAGACGCTCCGTGGCCGCCGAACTACGCGAAGCAGCCGGGCGAGCCGCCCCGCGTCCAGCCTTCGAAGGCGCGGAAGGACGTTCCCTCCCCCACCGGCCGGCGCCGCTCGAGCGCCCCGCTGGTGGTCGTGGCCCAGGCCGCGACCAAGCCCGAGGTCGAGGAGGGTCTCGAGCGGTGGAAGAAGCGGCACCGCAAGGCGGCCAAGCTGCTTGCCGTGGATGACGTCCTGTACGACGCGATGCGCGGCCGCTCGACGGTCTGGTGGCGGGTCCGGGTCAACCTTCGTCATGTCCCGGAGAAGGACCGTCCCAAGGCGGAGCCACCCGATCCCGATTACGACCCACGGGCCGGGTTCGAGTGGTCCGATCGGTCCGATCGGCCGGATCACGCGCCGCCGAAGAAGAAGCCAGCCAGCGACTGAGCCGAACCCTAGCGTTGCGCGAGGCGCTCGGTGAGACGGGCCTTCACCGCCGGCCACTCGTCGGCGAGGATCGAGTAGTAGACCGTGTCGCGGACGTAGCCGTCGGGCAGGCGCATGTGGCGGCGGAGGGTCCCCTCCCGAACGGCGCCCAGCCGCTCGATCGCGCGCTGTGACCGTTCGTTGCGCCCATCGGTCTTGAGCGCAACTCGCCCTGCGCCCAGCGTCTCGAAGGCGTAGGTCAGCTGGAGGAGCTTGGCCTCGCTGTTGACCGCGGTCCGATGGCGGGACGGCGCAATCCAGGTCCAGCCGATCTCCACGCGGTCGTGCTCCGGGGCGATGTCGCCGAACCGCGTGCCCCCGACCGCCTGGCCGGTTGCCGTCTCCACGGTCGCCCAGGCCACGAAGTCCGGCCCCTGGGCGTCGGCCAGGTACGCGGACCAGGTGGTCGGATCGGCCAGGTTGGAGCTCATGAAGTCCCAGATGTGGGGATCCTCGGCCGCCGCCGCGAGCAGGTCAGCGCGATGCCGCTCCTCGAGCGGCTCGAGACGGACGACCCGCCCCTCGAGGACGACGCGCTCCGGGCGGAGCATCAGCTCAGGTGCCGGCCCCCGCGGTCACCGCCGCGACCCAGCCCGGGATCTCCCGCCGGAGCGTCTCGAGCGGCAACGATCCGTGCCCGAGCACCTCGTCGTGGAAGGCGCGGAGGTCGAAATCGGCTCCCATCCGCTCGCCGACATCGGCCCGTGCCCGCTCGATCTCGCGCTGGCCCATCTTGTACGACAGCGCCTGGCCGGGCCAGATCGTGTACCGATCGACCTCGATCTCGGCATCCACCATCGGCAGCGAGCCGCGCTCGTGCATGAACTCGATGGCGCGCTCGCGAGTCCAGCCCATGACATGCAGCCCCGAGTCCACGACCAGCCGGGCGGCGCGGAAGGACTGGGCCTCGAGCATTCCGAGCCGTTCGGCATCGGTCTGGTACAGGCCCATCTCGTCGGCCAGCCGCTCGGTGTACAGGCCCCAGCCCTCGACGTAGGCCGAGCCGGCCATCTTCGCCCCCAGCGTCCGGAACCGGCCCAATCCCTGGAGATCCATCTCGATCGCGATCTGGAAGTGGTGGCCGGGGGTCGCCTCGTGGAAGGTGATCGCCGCGATCTTGTGCAGCTGCCGCTGTTCGGGCTGGTAGGTGTTCAGGTAGTACTGGCCCTGGCGCGAGCCGTCGATGGTCGGCGGCATGTAGAACGCCGGGGCGGACTCGCGTTCGCGGTATTCCTCGACGGCCAGGACGGTGCAGTTGGCCGCCGGCAGACGACCGAAGAACCGCGGCGCGGTTGCGTACGCCCGGTCGGTCTGCTCGCGGGCAAGCGCGATGATGTGGTCCGGGTCATCGGTCCGGTTGGCTGGATCCTCGGCCAGGGCGGCGACGAACGCATGGCGGTCGGCGTGCCCCTGCCGGCGGGCGATCTCGTCCTTCTCGGCCTCGATCCGCTCGAGGTCCTCCATTCCGAAGGCATGGACCTCTTCCGGGGTGGCGTCGACCGTCGTCTGCATCCGAATTGCAAGCCCATACGCGTCGTGGCCGCCGGGCGTGTCACCAAGGCCCGGCGTGGGAGCGGCGTGCGGGGTGTAGGTCTCGGCCAGGTAGTCGCGCAGACGCTTCAGGGCGGGATAGATGTCCTGCACCACCGAGCCCCGAATAGCCTCGCGGCCGGACTCGTCGGCCACGTTGGCCAGGACGACGGCCGGGGCGACGTCGGATGGAACAGTCAGCATCCGGTCGATCTGCTCGATCGCCTTCTGGACCGGGACCGCGGCCGAGGTTCGACCGTCGGCGATCCCCTCGTCCAGGGTGCCGATCTGCTGTTCGATGAGCGTCGGGAACGCGGCAAAGCGGGCCAGCATCCGGTCGAGGCTCTCGGGCGTGTCCGCGCGCTGGTACTGGGCGATCTCCGACGGCCAGGTCTGGGGCCCGGACATGTGGTTGACGGCCAGCTGGTACAGCTTGCGATCCTGCGCCTCGAGGTAGTTTCGGGAGATGAGGATCAGGAGGTCGCGGGTGATGACCGATTCGACGTCGAGCGCGTCAGGGTCGATCGCCTCCGCCTCGGCGAGAGCGGAGGACAGGGCGCTCCGCTCGGCGGCTCGGCCGTCGGGACCGAGGTCGGGCCAGCGCTCGTCATACCGGTCGTCGCCGTAGATGGTGGCGGTAATCGGATCGCGCTCGAGGACGCCCTCCCAGAAACGATCGGCG
>DASYGU010000192.1:0-3763 GCA_035999355.1 Candidatus Limnocylindria bacterium
CACGGCGCGCCGCCGCGGGCCACGGAACACCATCCAGGAGAACCAGGTCAGGAGCGCGAACATGATGAACCGACCCACTGTCTGGGCTGCGACGGCCTGCCACAGGAACGTTTCCTCCCCAGGGCTGTGGGCCGCGGCCTCGATCGCGATGGCGAGGACCGCGTTGACCGCCAGGCCGCCGAGGTAGGCGAGACCCAACAGACCGAGGGCGACCAGGAAGTGGCACCCATTCCTGATCATCTCGTCGGGCCCCTCGGCCTCGGGCAGGGTCTCAGGTGCAGTCACTCAGGCGAGCCTAGCAGCGGGGATAATCGGCGGGAATGACCGATCGAACCGTGCGGATCACGCGGATCAGCACCGCGGCCGGATACGTGGCGGCACTGGCCGGGGTCGCGGCGCTGGCCGGTATCGGTCTGAGCATGTCGGTCGGCGAACCCTGGGGAATGCTGAGCGACACGGGCCTGCTCATCCTGGTCGGTGCCGTCGCGCCGCTGATGCTCGCGTTCTACGAGCTCGGCGGGGTGACGCCGCTCCGGATGGCGCAGCTGGCCCAGACCCTGGGCTGGCTGTCGGTGGGCATCTTTGTGGTCGTCGAGCTCCAGGTGCTCGCCGGTTCGATTGATTTCGCCCCGGACACTGCAACACCCGATGCGGTCGTTGCCGCCAGCCTGGCGCTTGGCTACATCGGTCTGTGGATTGCCGGCGCGAACCTGCTCGCCGGTCCCTGGTTGTCGGCCGTCCGGTGGCTCGGCGTCGCTGCCGGGCTGGCTGCGTTCCTCTTCGGCGTCGGCACGGCGTTCGGAGGTACTGACAGCGGATGGAGGTTGCTCGGCGGGGTGGGCTTCGTGGCGCTGGGAGCGGTCTGGGCGTTCCTGATGGCCCGTTTGCTCGGCGAGCGTGGCAACACGACGCAGGAGGCGTGATGGCAAGCTGGGATGAATTCGAGCACGAAGCCCCTGAGATCGCGGCGGCCGGACGCGCGGCACTCTTCCGGGGAGGAGCCAGCGAGGTCTTCCTGACCACCGTGCCGGGTGCGGGCCTGCCGCGGATGCACGTCGTGAACGTCGGGATCGTGTCGGGCCGGCTCCTCGTGTTCGTGCAGGAGAAGTCGGCCAAGGCCAAGGACCTGACCACCGACGGCCGATACGCGCTCCATGCCTTCCAGGATCCGGCCGTCCCGGATGAGTTCCTGCTCCGTGGCCACGCGCTCCTGGTAGCCGACGGTGAGCTCCGTACACGGGCGGTTGCGGGCTGGCCGTTCAAGCCCGCGGACGACTACCCGCTGTTCGAGCTGGACATCGAGCACGCCATCCTGGGTGCGCGGCCGTCTGCCGACGACTGGCCGCCGAAGTACACCTCCTGGCGCGCGCCCGCGTAGAGCGGGGGACCCGGTCCGCGGCCTAGATCCGGGAGAGGATCTCCGCCTTCTTGGCCTCGTACTCCTCGGCGCTGATGACGCCACTGTCACGGAGCTCGGCCAGACGGGTGAGAGTCGTCATGTCATCGGCCCCGGGGGCCGCACTGGTCTGGGTCTCGGGGGCCGCAGATGGCGCAGCCGGGGTCGGAGCCGCGGCCTGAGCCGGTGCCTGTGCCGTGCCCGCCACCTTCTGGTTCAGGACCTTGTCCCGGAACTCCTCAGGCTGGGTGATGGAGGAGAAGCGATCGATGCCTTTTTCACCGCCCTGGGTGAGGATCTCGAGATCGCCATATCCCAGGCTCGAACCGAGGAACGGGATCTTCGTCTTCACGTCGGTAATCGACGGGAGCAACGTCGCCGATGACCGCTTGGAGATCAGGCCCTCCTCCCGGAGAACGCGGAGATCGCTGACCGCGAACGTGGCTGACCGCCACGCAATGATGTTGTAGATGATCATCGCCGCGCCAACCACGACCAGGCCGATCTGGATCCAGCCAATGATGTCGCCGATGAAGCTCAACGGACCCTGGCCGTCACCGCGGAGGATGCCGAGGACGTAGGCGCCAATGATCAGGAGCACGGGCACGATCGAGTCGCGGACTGGCGAGATCCAGTGCTTCTTGCTCTCGAACAGGATTTCCTCGTTGGCAAGGAGCTTCTCCTTAAGGGCCATGCCCGCATTGTAGGACCGGCTGTCACGCCGACCGCGCGGGGCGGAGTAGGCTTCGGGCCAATGTCCTTCGATCACGACGACCTCATTCGCGGAGCCACCTTCCGGCCGCTCAGCGAGGTGCCGCAACTGCAGCTTTCGAGTGCCTCGGTCCGCTTCACCGCCACCGGCGCCGAGACTGCGGGAGAGTTCGGGCTGTTCCGCTACGACATGCCTGCCGGCCCCGGAGGACCGAGCCCCCACGTCCACCGCACGTTCTCCGAGTCGTTCTACGTGCTCGACGGGGTGGTCGATTTCTACGACGGGACCGGCTGGGTCTCGGCCGCTGCGGGCGACTTCCTCTACGTGGCCCGCAACGGCGCTCACGCCTTCCGCAACGGCGGCGACGGCCCGGCATCCATGCTGATCCTGTTCGCGCCGGGCGAGCCCCGCGAGCGCTACTTCAAAGAGCTGGCCGAGATTGCCGCGTCCGGTCGGACCCTCTCGCCCGACGAGTGGACCGAGGTCTGGGCCCGCAACGACCAGTTCGCGGTCGAGGAGTCGTAGGCCGCTACTATCTCGGCCTATGGCGACCACGATTCCCGACGAGCTCCTGGACCTGGTGACGACGAACGGACTCGGTCATGTCTCGGCCATCCGGCGGGACGGGTCCATGGCCCATTACGTGATGTGGATCGACTACGACGGCCAGCACCTGCTGACCAGCTCGATGGTCGGTTCCCTGAAGGCCGCCCACTGGCGCCGGAATCCAGCGGCCACAATCTCGGTCGTCGATCGGTCGAATGACTGGCGGTACGTGATCGCTCGAGGCCGAGTGGTGGAGGTGCGCCCCGATACGGGCCTCGCGTTCATCGACAAGATGTCCGAGCGGTACACCGGCGGGCCATACCGATTCCGGGAGCGCGACCGCGAGATCTTTGTCATCGAAATCGACCACCTGATCGCCAGCGGAGGCCGCTGAACCGCACAGCGGAGCATGGCAGCGGAATTCGGCGATGGCCGCTGGTCGGAGCCTATGATCCGCGACCAGTGGACGATCCCCTGATCCCCGCGATCCTGGCGGCCTTCGTTCCAGCCCTGTTGTGGCTCGCGTTCTTCTGGAGCCGAGACCGATACCAGCGAGAGCCCACCCGCGCCGTCCTGGTCACATTCGCGATGGGCGCGGTGCTGGCGGTGCCGCTGGCCATCATGGTCGGGATCTTCATCATCCCCTTCGTCGAAGGGCTCGGCATATCCGACGAAGGATTCATCGGCCTCTTCATCCTGATGTTCCTGCTCGCCGGGCTGCCCGAGGAGGCGATCAAGGGTTCGCTCGCTGCCTTCCGCTCCACGCGTGAGGTTGCGGTCGACGAGCCGGCGGACCCGATGATCTACTTCACCAGCCTGGGCCTCGGATTCGGGGCGCTCGAGACGGTCCTATACATCGTGGGGACCTACGCCGAGGTCCTCTCCACCGGCGAGTCGGCGGCCTTCACGGAGGCGTTTCTGGTCACCGCGCCGCTCCGGGCGCTGACCGTGACCATGGGCCATGGCCTCTGGACCGGGATCGCCGGCTATTGCTACGCCGCTCGCCGGTTCAACTTCGGTCGACGCTCGGGGCTCGTGATCGGCATCCTGCTCGCGGCCATCTTCCACGCCGCGTACAACACCGCGGTCAGCACGGACCTGTTCCTCGG
>DASYGU010000203.1:0-1707 GCA_035999355.1 Candidatus Limnocylindria bacterium
CCGTGACCTGGGACGATGCGTATCGCGGCCAGCCCCCGTGGGAGATCGGACGTGCCCAACGGGTGTTCATCGACCTCGAGGAGGCCGGCGCGATCGAGGGCAGTGTCCTGGACGTGGGCTGCGGCACCGGCGAGAACGCCCTCCACCTCGCCGAGCGCGGACACGACGTGTGGGGCATCGACGTCTCCTCGGTGGCCGTCGAGCGGGCGATGGTCAAATCCCATGCCCGTCGCCAGCCGGTCGTGTTCCTGGTCGCCGACGCCCTCGAGCCGGAAGCCGTTGGTCGGACCTTCGACACGCTCCTCGACTGCGGCTGCTTCCATACGCTTTCCGATGACGAACGGGTCCGCTACCGGGCCAGCATGTGGGCCCTCGGTGCCCCCGGCAGCCGCCTCCACGTCATGTGCTTCTCCGAACGCGAGCCACCCGGATGGGGTCCGCGGCGGGTGACCGAGGCCGAGCTGCGCTCGACGTTCGAGGACGGCTGGTCGGTCGACGGGATCACGGCGGTTCGGTTCGAGACGCGGCTGGGGCCAAACGGGGCCCGCGCCTGGCTGGCGAGCTTCACCCGGACCACCTGACCGATCGATCTCGCAGCGCGACAGGCCAGCTGTCGCACCGGTCAGCCCACAATGCGCCTGTGCAGCTGATCGACGGATCGCCCGTCTACTCGGCGACCGACCTGGTCGGCTATCTCGAGTGCGAGCACCTGACCGCGCTCGAACGGGCCGTTCTGGCGGGCCTCGCGGAGCGCCCGCATGTGACCGATCCGGAGCTGGACGTCCTGCGCCGGCGCGGCGAGCAGCACGAGCGTCGCTACCTGGCGGAGCTCACCGGCGAGGGCCGATCGGTGGTCGAGATCACGCTCGACGGATCGATCGAGGATCGCGGCGAGCAGCTGCGGGCGGCCGCGGCCGAGACGGAGCGGGCGATGGCTGCTGGATCGGACGTCATCTACCAGGCCACGTTCTTCGATGGCACCTGGCGCGGCCACGCGGACTTCCTGCTTCGGGTGAACGACCCGGATCGGCCGAGCCAATGGGGCCCATATCACTACGAGGTCGCGGACACCAAGCTCGCTCGCCACGTCAAAGCGTCCGCCGTGCTCCAGATCTGCGTATACGTGGACATGCTGACCGCCGTCCAGGGCATCGAGCCCGCCGCGCTCCACGTCGTCCTGGGCGGTTCCGCCGGTGGCCTGCGGACGCTTCGGGTGGCCGACTACATGGCCTACTACCGGGCCGCCCGCGCCCGCTTCGACGCCGCGGTCGGGCCAGAGGCTCCGGCTGCGGTCTACCCGCCCGCCTCGTATCCCGAGCCGGTCGACCATTGCGACGTCTGCCGGTGGCGGGTGGTCTGTGCACAGCGTCGTCGGGATGACGACCACCTGAGCCTGGTCGCCGGCATCTCCCGCCGTCAGCGACGCGCCCTCGTTGACCGCGGCGTCGCGACCCTCGAAGCGCTCGGTGAGCTTCCGCTCCCGGTCACGCCGCCGCTCGAGCGGACGAGCGCGAGCGCCCTGGAGCGGGTCCGGGAGCAGGCACGCATCCAGCTGGAAGGGCGCCGGGCGCGGGATCACCGCTACGAGCTGTTCCTCCCCGCGCCGGGTGAGCCGGTTCCGGTCGATCTCGGTCTCGCCGCCCTGCCTGAGCCCTCGCCGGGCGACCTGTTCTTCGACATCGAGGGCGACCCGTATGCCGGTGACGA
>DASYGU010000225.1:0-3949 GCA_035999355.1 Candidatus Limnocylindria bacterium
ATCTCCGCAGAGCCCGCGGACCCGTCCGACGAGACACTCACCAACGCGGTCCTGGCCGCCGCTGCCGGCTACCGGTTCGGCGACATCGAGGTCCCGGTCACGATCGCCCGGGCCCTCGAGCAGATGGGCTACGTGACTCCCACCGAGGTTCAGGCCCGCGCCATCCCGCCGCTGCGCGCCGGAGGCGACTTCATCGGCCAGGCGCAGACCGGAACCGGCAAGACCGCGGCCTTCGGCATTCCGATCGTCGAACAGGTGGATCCGTCGGACAAATCGGTCCAGGCCCTGGTCCTGACCCCCACCCGCGAGCTGTGCCAGCAGGTCACCGACGAGATCGGGCGCATCGGGCAGTTCCGGAACGTGAAGACGGTCGCCATCTACGGCGGCGCGGCGATGGACCGCCAGATCACCGCGCTCCAGCGCGGCGCGCAGGTCGTGGTGGGCACCCCGGGGCGGGTGCTCGACCTCATCCGGCGGCGCGAGCTCCGGCTCGACTCGGTCCGGATCGTGATCCTCGACGAGGCCGATCGGATGCTGGACATGGGGTTCATCGTCGACGTCGAGACGATCCTCGCCCGGTGCCCGCGGCAGCGGCAGACCGCGCTGTTCAGCGCGACCATGCCGTACGCCATTCTCCGCATCTGTGACCGCTTCATGCGGCGCGACGCGGAGCACGTGGCGGTCAAGCCCGAGCTGCGCACCGTGGAGACCACGCGCCAGCTCGTCTACTTCGTCGCGGAGCAGGACAAGGTCGCCGCCCTGGTCGAGCTGGTCGACCAGTTCGGGTTCGATCGGCTGCTCGTCTTCCGCCACACCCAGATCGGGGTTGACCGGCTGACCACCTCGCTGAAGCGTCGAGGGCGCAACGTCGCGGCGCTCCATGGCGGGCTGTCGCAGCGGGACCGGGAGCGGACGCTGGCCGCGTTCAAGGCCGGCGACATCCAGTTCCTGGTCGCGACCAATGTCGCCAGCCGCGGCCTCGACATCGTGGATCTGCCGTACGTGCTCAGCTTCGACATCCCCGAAGACGCCGACACCTACATCCACCGCGTGGGCCGGACCGGCCGAGCGGGCCGAACGGGGACCGCGATCACGTTCGTCGCCGAGTGGGACCTCGACGCCTGGCAGAGCATCAAGGCCGAAGTCGGGATGGACGTCGAGGAAGGCGAGCTCCGCCTGTATCGATGACCGAGCCGACCGGTCCGCCCGTCGACCCGGCAGCCCTCCGCCCCCAGCTGGCGACCGAAGCGGGGGTTCGGATCAACAGCCCGCACTGGTCGTTCGAGCCCTACTGGATCGGCGCACGGCTGATGGCCCGAGTCGCCGACGGGCAGGTTCGGGTGACCAACGCCGACGGCGACCCGGTCGACGACTTCTACCGCGACCTCGCGTCGGTCCTCGCCGGATCGGTGGACGCCGAGCAGGCGGTGCTGGACGGCATCTGGACCGCGCAGCCGTTCCTGGGCCACGGTTCGGCCGCCGAGCGCTGGTCGCAGGCGGTGGCCGAGGAGAGCGGCGACCTGCCCGAGGACGGACCCGATCCGGCGGACCTGGAGACCCGGCGGGCGTTCGTGGTCGTCGACGTGATCGAGCTTGACGGCGAGTTCCTCGGCGAGCTGCCATACCAGGAGCGGCGGCGGCTCCTGGCCGGGCTGATCAGTGAGAGCGTCCGATTGCGGGTCACGCCCTCGGTCAAGATGCCACTCGGGTCCTGGTTCCATGCCTGGCAGGAGAACGGATTCAGCCGGGCGGTGGCCAAGCACGCGAACTCGCGGTACCAGCCTGGGACCGCGACGGCGGACTGGGTCGTGATCACCATCGAGCCCGACCGCGCGCCGGGGGCGACCGGGCTGTTCTGGAAGGGCCGCAAGAAGCGCGAGATCACGCGTTGACGGTTGCCTCGGCCCTCGATGCGCGCGGCCGGTCCGCGGTGCGTGGGATCGGCCAGGCGGACCTCATGGTCGGGATTCCGAGCTTCGGGAATGCCGAGACCATCGGCTATGTCGTGCGGGCGGCGATGGCGGGCATGGTCCAGTACTTCCCGGAGCTCAAGCCGGTCCTCGTCAACGCGGACGGCGGCTCCAAGGACGACACGCCGCAGGTGGCGGTCAGCACCGAGAGCCCCGAGTACATCGAGAAGATGATCCTGGTCCGCCCGCCGCATCGGCTGCGCCGGGTGGCCGTCACCTACCGCGGCCCGAGCGGCAAGGGATCGGCGGTGCGCGCCCTGCTCGAGGTCGCGGCCGAGCTGAAGGTCGAGGCCCTGGTGCTGGTCGACTCCGACCTCCGCTCCATCGTGCCGGAGTGGATCGAGCTCCTGGCCGGACCGATCCTCAAGGGCGGCTACGACTACGTCGCCCCGCTGTACGCCCGCCACAAGTTCGACGGCACGATCACCAACCACATCGCCTATCCCCTCACCCGGGCGCTCCATGGTCGACGGATGCGCCAGCCGATCGGTGGCGAGTTCGCGATCAGCCGTGACCTAGTCCATGCCCTGCTCGAATACACGGACTGGGACGAGGCGACCGCCCGTTTCGGGATCGACATCTGGATGACCCACCATGCGCTGGCCGGCGGGTTCGCCGTGTGTCAGACCCGGCTCGGGGCGAAGATCCACGATCCCAAGGACCCAGCCTCCGACCTGGGGCCGATGTTCCGCCAGGTGGTGGGCACCCTGTTCCGGATGGCCGGCGAGCAGTCCGAGTCCTGGCTCGGCATCCGCGGTTCGCAGGCGGTGCCCGAGTACGGCTTCGAACGGGTCGTCCTGCCCGAGCCGATCACGGTCAACCAGCCGAAGCTGGTCGATGCGTTCGAAACCGCGCGCCTGGCCCAGGGCGCGGTGTGGAAGCGGATCCTCGCCGGCGAGCAGCTCGAACGAGTCCTCGCCGTCCCTTCGGACGTGCCGGAGACGTTCGCCTTTCCATCCGAGCTGTGGATCCGCTGCCTGTACGACGCCTTGCTCGCCTTCCAGCGGCCGGGACTCGACCGCGAGGCCCTGCTGGCCGGCCTGACCGGCCTCTACTTCGGGCGGGTCGCCGGTTTCATCAACGAGGTCAAGGACCTGGCCGATGACCAGTCCGAGCGGTTGGTCGAGGCCCAGGCCCGCGAGTTCGAGGATCTCAAGCCGTGGCTGGCCCGGGCATGGCAGGCCCAGGCCGGGGGCGAGTCCGCCTGATGGGCCGCCGCGGTCCGTACCGGATCCTCATGCCCCTGGCCAACCCGCGCACCGCGCGCGACCTGGTCCGCATCGGCTCCCATCTCGCCCCTCGCCGTCCGACCGAGATCACGGCCCTGGGCATCGTGGAGGTGCCCGAGGGCGTCTCGCTGGCCGAGGGGGCGAGCCGCGCCCGCGAGGCGCGTCGACTCCTCCAGCGCGTTCCCGACTTTCGCGACGACCCGTCGGTCGAGGTCCGGACCGCGGTGCGGATCGGCCGCCAGGCATCCGAGGGGATCATCGAGGCCGTGGCCGAGATCGGCGCCGACCTGGTCATCTTCGGCTGGGGCGGGCCCCCGCGGAATGAGGCCCGGCGCGCGGTGTTCTCGACGACCATCGACGAGGTGGCCCGCGAGGCGCCCTGCGACATCGCGGTCGTGAAGCAGCGCGGGCTCGGCGCCGTGGAGTCGATCCTGGTTCCCGTCCGCGGCGGCCCGAACGCTGAGCTGGCGGTCTCCCTGGCCACCGACCTGGCGCGCGGGTTCCGCGCCGAGCTCGTGGTCCTGCACGTCGTGCCACCGGGCGGTGGCCTGGAGGCCATCGAGCGGGAGCGGACCGCGCTCGCCGCCCTGGTCAAGCGCGCCGCACGGGGCGTGTCGGTGCGCGACCTGGTGGTGGAGGCGCCCACCGTTCGGGGGGCCATCCTGGCCGAGGCCGCAAACCACCAACTGGTCGTCGTGGGCGCATCCGCCCAGCCGACCGGCATCGGCTCGGGTCGGCGACTGTTTGGCC
>DASYGU010000261.1:0-2566 GCA_035999355.1 Candidatus Limnocylindria bacterium
ACGCTGCGTTCCTCGCCGGTCCGGAAACGGACGTCCGGGCTTCGGAGCTGCTCGACGCGCTGGAAGGGACGTATGCGGCGTTTCGGCGCCGGATTCGGAGCCTGCGGGACAGCACCAGTTGCACCTGCGCGGCCTGCAGCCTGGTCGGCGACCTGGACCTGAAGTTCTTCGTTCACCACGGGACATGGGTTCGGCACCGGATCGCGGGCCACGATGAGCTGGCCGGAACCGATGTCATCGTGGCCCACCGCCTTCTCAAGGGCGCGGCCGGAAGCCACGTCAGCCTGCGCGGTGCCGCGCTGCTCACCGATGCCGCGGTGGCGGCCCTCGGCGTCGATCCACAGCGATTGGGCCTTCGGCCCTTCGCTGAGACCTACGACGAGCTCGGAGAGGTCGCCGGCCAGGTCGTCGACCTGGGGGAGCGCTGGGAAACCGCCCGGGTGGCGCGACGAGCGGCTGGCATCCACGAGCGCCTCGTCGACGAGACGATCGAGCTGGCCATCCCGCCGTCCGAGGCGTGGGAGTGGCTCAGCGAGCCGGAACGTCGCGGATCGTGGGACGGGCGGGCGCCGGTGGAGATGGAGACCGTTGGTGGTCGGCGCGGGATCGGCACCACCAGCCAGTGCGTCGTGGGCCGCCTATCGACCATCGAGGAGGTCATCGAGTGGCGGCCCTACGAGCGGCTCGCACGACGGGCACGCGTGGGACGCCTTGGACCGATGACCTGGACCTGGGAACTGCACCCCGCAGGGATCGGGACGAAAGTGCGGCTTCGCTGGACACGTCCCCAACCGGCCGGCAACCCGCGGCCGGTGCCGGCGGAGCTGGTTGACGAGCAGCGTGCCGCGCTCCATCGGCTGGCGGCGGCCGCCGGCGGGGAGGCCTGCTGACCGATGCGCATCGGCCAGCTGGCGCGAGAGGTGGGGGTCTCGACCGACACGATTCGGTTCTACGAGCGGTCCGGATGGCTGCCGCGGCCGGATCGGCAGGACAACAACTATCGCGAGTACGGGGTGGCCGACGTCGAGCACCTGCGACTGCTCATCGATCTCCGCCGGATGGAGGTCCCGCTCGACGTGGCCGCCCAGATGGCGGGCTGGTGCCACTCCGGTCATTGTGCGGACACCACCACGGCGCTGCCCCATGTCATCGCCGCGCGCCGGCGTGAGCTGGCCGACCGGATCGCCGGGCTCCGCGACCTCGATGCTCGGTTGGCTGACCTCGAGTCCCACCTGACCGCCCCGCGAACGGAACTCACCATGCTCGCAGCCGGCGGGCCGTGCTGCGATGCCGCCAACTCGGTGATGGGAGTCGCCTCGGAAGGGGGCTGTGCGTGCTGCGCGGCGGACCAAGGCGCCGTTCAGGTCAGGTAGGGATCTCCCAGGACGAGATCGCTCTCGCCGCGGTCGAACTCGATCCGCAGCAGGCGAGCGGGGCCTCCGACCGCGGAGAGCGAGAAGCGGTGGTCGGCGCTGTCGCTCCAGGCTACCGCCAGGTTGCCAGGCCCCTCGGGATGCACCGACTCCTCCGCGTCGAGAATGAGGTCGTCTGCGCCGGACCGGCTGAGGCGGACGAGCCCATCCACCGGGTAGAGGAGCAGCCCACGGTTCGGCTCCAAGGTGACGTCGAACCTGGCGCCATCGGTCAGGGACGAGTCGGTGTAGCGACGCAGCTCGGAGTGATTGACGCGGAACCCGGAACTTGGCCCCACCAGCTCCCTGGTCTCGACGCCGGGGCCTTCGCTGATCTGGACCCGGTCGGCGGCCTTCAACAGGCCGAACTCGGCGACGGGGATCGGCGGATGGGTGTCGGGGTGGTAGACAAGGATGAACGCCCGGGTCACCTGCTCGGCGCCGTTCCATTCCTGGTGGAACATCCCACGTACGCCCTCGGTCAGGCGGCCCAGATCTCCCTCTTCCATCGTGCCCCGGATGTGGTTCAGCGCGTCGTCGTGCTCGACCTGGCCGGACAGGATGTAGAACAGCCGCTCGTTCGTCCGGTGCGGATGGTGGCCGATCCCGAATCCGGGCTGGAAGTAGCCGTCGTGGATCATCAGCATCGGGCCCATGTGCTGGACCGGCACGTATGGACCGACGCTCTCGATCGCGATCAGGCCGCGAACGCCGAACTGCGCCTCGCCGACGCGGAAGAAGTGGCCCGAGCCGACCACCGTCAGGTCGGTATCAAGCTGGATGTCTGCGAACGGCTCCACGGCCAAAAGCCTAGCCCAGGCCTGCTGAAAGCGCAGAATTCGGACAGGCGGTATCGTCCCAGCCAACATGGCCACATCGAAACTTGAAGTGCTCCTCGAGCGGGGCCGCGAGCACGACTGTCCCGACCCGAACTGCGTGTCGATGTCGGCCGCCGCGGACCTGCCCACCCGATTCGGACACTTCCGGGTGGTGGCCTTCGGCGAGCGGAACGGCGCGGAGCACGCGGCCCTGATCAGGGGTGAGCCGTGGGACCACGAGAAGGTCCCGGTCCGACTCCATTCCGAGTGCCTGACTGGCGACGCGATCGGCTCCCTGCGCTGCGACTGCCGAGACCAGCTCGAGGCCTCCCTCCG
>DASYGU010000249.1:0-1743 GCA_035999355.1 Candidatus Limnocylindria bacterium
CACCTCCGGGCGCTCATCTACTCACGTTCCGGCGACCTCGAGGCGCCGATCGTGACGGTGAGCGTCGACGATGAAGGCCAACCGATCGGGTCCGGCGGATGCGAGGCGTCGGACTGGGCCAGCTTCCCCGAGGGCTCGATCGCCCTGGCCGGCCCCGGTCCATGCTTCCGGCGGCAGATGGTGGAGGAGGCCCAGAACGCCGGCGCCGTGGCGCTGATCGTGTCCTCGGCGAGCTACGAACCGGGCGCCGTGCGGCGGCCGACCCTGATCGATCCCGATGGGATCGAGATCCCGGCCCTGTACGCCTCGAACGAGGCCGGGGCAGCCCTGCTCGTCGCTGCGCAGGCCGGGGGATCGGTCCATCTGTCGGTCGAGACCCTCATCCAGGATCGGATCACGGCCAACGTCCTCGCCGAGCGGACCGGCAGCCAGGGCGACCCCGAGACGGCGCCCGTGGTGATGATGGGGGGGCACCTGGACTCGGTCATCGACGGACCGGGAATCAATGACAACGGGTCGGGCACCGGCACCATCCTGGAGATCGCCCTCCAACTGGCCGAGATGGAGCCCACCGACCGGACGGTCCGCTTCGCGTTCTGGGCGGCCGAAGAGCTCGGCCTGATGGGCTCCTATCAGTGGGTCACCAGCCAGGATCAGGAGGAGCTCGACCGGATCGTGGCGTACCTCAACCTGGACATGGTCGGGTCGCCGAACTTCGTGCGCCAGGTGTACGACTCCTCCTCCGCGGTCACCGCCTCGGGCGAGATCACCGACGCGTTCGGCGCGTACTTTGACGCGGTGGATCTGACCTGGGAGAGCGAGGACATCGGCGGCGGATCGGACCATGCCGGTTTCGAGGACTTCCTGATCCCAACTGGCGGACTGTTCAGTGGGGCGTCCGAGGAGAAGAGCGCGGCGCAGGCGAACCTGTTCGGCGGGCAGGCAGACGAGCCGATCGATCCCTGCTACCACCTGACCTGTGACGTCGCCGACCAGGTCAACGACGAGGTGTTGGACCAGCTCTCGGACGCGGCCGCCCACGTCCTGATGCTGCTGCTGACGGGCCGCCTGCTCTAGAGGGCGGCCATCGCCTGCTCGAGGCGCTCGGTGGCGTCGGCCGGGGTCGTGTCGGACGCGAACCAGATCGGCTCCCCGAACACGACCTCCACCTCCCCGCGCAGCGAGGACGTGCCGTTGTGGTTCCCGTTCTCGCTGCCGGGCCAGTGGGCATCGAGCCACGACATGCGGTGGATCAGGAGCTTGGTGGGCACCACCGCCGTCGCCGATTCGACTGCGACCAGGCCGGTGCCGGCGAGGAACGGCTTCATCGGTCCGCCCACCGTCAGCTCGCCCTCGGGGTAGATGAGGATGCTGAACCGCCGGTCCAGCCGGGCGCCCAGCAGCTCGAAGCTTCGCCGCGCGCCGCCCTCGCGGGCGATCGGGAAGGCATTGGCCAGCAGGCCGCCGGCGACGGCCATGGCCGGCTTGCTCCAGACGCGCTCCGCCGATGCGGCGACCGACAGCCGCCAGCGCCAGACGAACGGCATGGACGACATCACGATCTGGTTGTCGGTGTGGAGGCAATGGTTCGAAGCGAACAGGACCGGGCCTTCCAGCCCGACCAGGTTCTCCTGGCCGCGGATCCCGATCCGGTAGAACGCGTTGAGGATGGGGGAGGTGACCAGCTCCTGGAAGGTCAGGCCGACCACCCGGGTCAGCGGATGGAGCGGCCAGGCCAGGATG
>DASYGU010000281.1:0-2520 GCA_035999355.1 Candidatus Limnocylindria bacterium
ATCATCCATTTCGTCGGTCGGAGGGTAGTAGAGGCATGCGCCAGGTCGCGGCAGATGAACTATAGGCAGGATTCCACCACGCCTGACAGACTGATCCGGTGACGATGCGCTGGATGGCGGGCATCGTGCTCGCGCTGTGGATCGCGATGGGGCTGCTGCTGACCCTGCAGCCGGTTCACCCTGCCCCCGGCCAGGTGGTCAGCGACAACGGCATTCCGTTCCGCACGATCGCGATCTACCTGGCCAACGGCGAATCGCCGTTCTGGGTCCGCCAGTTCGCGGGCAACCTCTTCCTGCTGCTCCCGGTGGGCCTGCTCGGACCGATGGTCGTGCCCGCCCTGAACGGCTGGCTTCGGCTCTTCACGGTTGCGCTGGCCATGAGCCTCGCGATCGAGGTCGCCCAGCTGTGGATCCCGAACCGGTCGGCCGATGTGGACGACGTGATGCTGAACGTGGCCGGGGGGATGCTCGGCTACGCGATCTTCACCCTGTTCCGCCTCGGTTCACGGCGTCCCAGCCCGGTGGCCGACGGTCGCTGACGGGGCTCCGCCCGACTAGCGGGTGGGGCGCTCCCGGTCCGACATCTCGAGGATGTCGAGCATGGGCAGGTCGCGCTGGTACTCGCTGAACTCGAACTCCGGTCCGCAGCGGAGCGCGTCGTAGGGGCAGGCGTCGGCGCAGATGCCGCAGAAGATGCAGCGGCTGACGTCGAGCTGGTAGGTCTCCAGGATCCGCGGCCGCGGCATGAGCGCGCCAACCGGGCACGTCTCCGCGCATCGGCCACAGGACACGCACGGCGTCTCGTTGAGGCTCACGAAGTCGGCGGTGGTGACCAGTGAGTCGAAGCCCTTGCCGATGAAGTCGTAGCAGCCGGCGCCCACGATGTCCTTGCACACCTGGGCGCACCGGCCGCAGTCGATGCACCGGCTGTAGTCACGCAGGATGAACGAATGGGTCTCGTCCCGGCCGTAGCCGTGGTTGACGCCGACGTACGGGTTGTCCTGGATCGACCGCTCGTCGATCGCCATGTTCAGGGTGGTCTCGTACTCGATCGCGGCCTCGCGCAGGTCGCAGTGGCCGATCGCCTCGCACGTGCACTGCAGGCAGCGGGCCGCCTCGCCCATCGCCTGCTCGTGGGTGTAGCCGTACTCGTACTCGTCGAAGTTGTCCCGGCGCTCATCGGCTCCCTTCTTGCCCATGATCGCCTGGGGCTCCTTCACGTCATCGGTGAAGGGGACGATGGTCAGGAACGACGGCTGCGGCTCGGAGACCACCCGGCGGACCTGCGGGTCGTCGAGGTCGTGGCCACGGAGCCAGTAGTCCATCGCGTATGAGGCGCGACGGCCGTCGCCGATGGCCTCGACCACGGTCGTGGCGCCGAGGTTGACGTCGCCGGCGGCGAAGATCTTGGGGACGCCGGTCCTGAACGTGTTCGGGTCCACCACCAGGCGACCCTGGCGGCTGATCTCCAGCCCGCTGCGGATGTTCTCCGGCTCGGTCTCGACCCAGCCCAGCTCCGGCCCCTGGCCGATGGCGCCCAGCACGGTGTCGCACTCGACGATGAACTCGGTGCCGGGCATCGGTTCCGGTCGGCGTCGGCCCTTCTCGTCCGGTTCGCCGAGGTGCATCTTCTGGAACTCGACGCCGGTCACCTGGCCGCGGGCATCGGTCACGACCCGGACCGGGGCGGCTTGGAAGGTCACGTTCGCACCCTCCTCGATGGCCTCGTGCACCTCGTCCTGGGCCGGCATGTCCTTGAGGTCGCGGCGGTAGACGAGGTTGACCTCCCTGGCGCCCTGGCGGAGGGAGGTCCGGGTGCAGTCGATGGCCGTGAAGCCGCCGCCGATGACCACCACCCGCGCGCCCTTGAGCTGCGGGACCGGGATCCCTCGGGTGCTGTTGTACAGGTTCTCGAGCGCGTTGACCGTCCCGTCCGCGTCCTCGTTCGGGATCCCCATCTCGTTCGGGTTGTAGCAACCGATCCCCACGAAGATCGCGTCGTAGCCCTGGTCCAGCAGCTCGGCGAGATGGAAGTCTCGGCCGAGGCGCATGTTCGGCTTGAACGTCGCGCCCAGCTCCCACACGTGGTTCAGCTCGCGATCCATCCAGCCCTTGGGCAGGCGGTACTCCGGGATCCCGTAGCGGAGCATGCCGCCCTGCTCGGGATCGGCCTCGAACACGTCGCAGTGGTGTCCGCGAAGCTGGAGGTAGTAGGCGACTGTCATCCCGGCCGGGCCTGAGCCCACGATCGCGACCCGTCGCCCGGTGTCCGACTCCTTGGGCCATGGCAGCGGCGCGGGCGCGTCCACCTCGAGCACGCGGTCCGCGCAGTAGCGGTGCGAGTCGCGGATGGCGATCGCGGTGTCCACCTCCTCGCGCCGGCAGTGCGTCTCGCACGGGGCCGGGCAGACGCGGCCGAGGATGGCCGGGAAGGGGAGCGACCGCTTGAGGATCCGGGTCGCCTCCTCCCAGTTGCCCTCCGAGTTGGCCTTCAGGTAGCCCGGGATGTCCACCCGGGTC
>DASYGU010000303.1:0-4852 GCA_035999355.1 Candidatus Limnocylindria bacterium
CACCGATCCCGACGGTACGGTCCGACTCCCGTTCGACCCGGCCACCGGCCGCCTCATCCCCGAGACCTGGGACCGATGGCTCGCCCGGGACCCGGTGCGGATGGTCAGCGACCACGCGGACGCGCTCCGTGGTCTCCGCGCGATCTGGATCGATGCCGGGAAGAGCGACGAGTTCTTCCTCGACCTGGGCGCGACCGCCTTCCGGGACGAGCTCGCGGCCATCGGGATCACCGAGCCGACCGTCCATTTCGAGCTGGTGGAAGGGTCGCATTCCGACCTCGAGCACCTGTATCCGGTGGCCATCGCCTGGCTGGCCGAACGGATCGCCTGACCGCCCCAGGAACGCAGCTAGGCGGCCACCACCCGGTCGCGACCGCCGCGCTTGGCCATAGACAGGGCCACGTCCGCGGTTCGGAGGAGGGCTTCGGCCGACGGTTCCAGGTCGTCCAAGGCCGCGCACCCGGCCGAGACGGTCAGACGGAGCGGAGCGCCATCTTCGGCCGGGATCGTCCGTGACCCGAGCCTGAGCCTGACCTCCTCGGCCACGTGGACGGCCTGATCGCGGTCGGCGCCGTCCATGACCACCACGAACTCCTCGCCGCCGTAGCGCGCGATGAGATCGGTCTGGCGTACCCGTTCGCGCAGGACGTGGGCGAAGACCCGGAGCGCCTGGTCGCCGATCTGGACGCCGTGGAGCTTGTTGAACGTCCCGAAGTGGTCGAGGTCGAACAGGATCGCCGCCACTGGGCGGCGCTCGGACTCGGGCATCGCCGCCCGTGCGGTCAGGAGGCGGGACACGCTGTCGTCGAAGAACCGCCGGTTGTGGAGCCCGGTCAGGCCGTCGCGGACCGCGAGATCGGCCAGGGCCTGGCGGTCGCGCGACAGGGCCAGCGCGGCGGCGATCTTGCCGGCCATGGTCGCGACCAGGTCACGGTCGATGCGGTCGAGCGGCTCCCGCGCGATGGACTCGATGTTCAGCACCCCGAGCAGCACGCCGTCCAGGACCATGGGGGCGGCGATCTCGCTCACCACCCGCTGATCGCCGGGCACGTAGTCCGGGTCGCTCTCGACGTTCTGCACGAGCTGGACCTCGCCCGTCCGGGCCGCACGGCCGACAACGCCGGTCAGCGGGTCGAAATGGGTCATGTCAATCGCATAACCGCGCTGGGCGCCGAGCTTCAGGGTGTCGCCCTCGGCGATGAAGATGACCGCCAACGCGTATCCGAAGCGCTGGACCATGACGTCGGCCACCCGCTCGAGGAGCTCGGGTGTGGCGCCGGCCGTGACGAGCAGCCGGCTGACCGCCTCGAGACCCGCGATCTGGCGCGATCGACGGCGTTCGGACATGGCGCTCGAGCGGAACTGGCTGCTCACATCCTCGAGCTGGACGACGAGGCGCCGGGTCCCGATGGCGAGCACGGTGGAGACACCGACCAGGGCGAGGCCCCGGGGCGTGAGCTCGGCCACGGCCAGCGGGTTGACGACGGCTGCCGGGTCGAGGAGGCTCGCCAGCTCCGGGACGAGGTAGATGACCGCGGCGGTGACGCCGATGACGATGACCTGTGCCGTGCCCAGCGCGGCGGCCGCGACCACGACCGGCAGGTAGAGCGGGAACAGCGGACGGGCCGGTCCGCCGACCGTGTTGACCAGCGCCCAAACATAGAGGAGCGCGATCGCGAGGCGAAGGAACGACCACCCACGGGGGGTCAGGAACCGATGGCGGGCCGGCACCAACCCGGCGAGCGCCTGGAGGCCGATGAACAGCGCGCTGAGCGTCAGGGCGCTCACGGTGTCGTCGGTGAAGAAGCTGACCGATGCGACCGCGATCGCGACCGGGGCGAGCAGCGCGGTGTAGACCAGGTACGGGTCCCGCGCGAGGCGGCGGACCCGTTTCAGGCGGCCGGTGGTCAGGCGATCACTCGCGCGCCGGACGCGCGAAACCCGCCGGGGATCGGACGCACCGGCCACCGGCAGCTCGGCAACCCCCCGGTTGACCAACTGCGACATCGGTGCAAAACCGTACCCAACCACTCAGCAGCGCACCATGAGCCGGAAGTACCGATATCGCCGCGTACACTCCTCCGCGATGCGCATCGCCCACATTCGCGAGCGAAACGCTCCGATCGGTACGCCCTGGCGGCTGGCGGCGGCCCGCGACGCGGCCGGCGATCGATGGCTGGACCTCGAGGCGGCCCGCGTGGCGCTGGTCGCGGACGACCCGAGGCGCGCCCACAACGAGCCGCTGTTTCGTCAGCCGGTCACCACGCTGGACGCCCATCTGGGCCGCGGACTCCGGGTCGCCGCGCTCGGTGCGCTGGTCGATGGCGTTGCCGGCAACGATCCTGACGACGCGGTCTGGGCGGCCGCCGACCTGCTCTTCGGCCCGCCGATTCTTCAGCCGCCCTCGTTCCGCGATTTCTACGCCTTCGAGCAGCACGTTGGGACCATGTGGCAGCGGCGCGGGCACGACATCCCCGAGGCCTGGTTCAGGCTTCCGATCTTCTACTTCAGCAACACCTCGGAGATTCGCGGGCCGGATGAGGCGGTGTGGGCGCCGGCGGGGTCGGTCGAGCTGGACTACGAGCTGGAAGTTGGCGCCCTCGTCGACACGCCGGCAGTGGATCTCGCCGCGGATCGGGGGGAGGAGGCCATCGGCGGGTTCCTCATCCTGAACGACTGGTCGGCGCGCGACCTCCAGCGCGAGGAGACGACCGTTCGCCTGGGCCCGGCCAAGGGCAAGGACTTCGCCACCACCATCGGTCCGTGGCTCGTCACCCCGGACGAGCTGGCCGATGCTCGCACCGACTCCGGGTTCGAGCTGGCGATGACCGCCGAGGTCAACGGGACCGAGGTCAGCCGCGGGACGTGGTCCGCCGCACACTTCTCGTTCGGCGACATGGTGGCCCGTGCGTCGGCCGATGTCCGCCTTCGCCCTGGCGACCTGCTCGGCAGCGGCACGGTGGGAACCGGCTGCCTGCTCGAGGTCCGCGAGGAGCGATTCGGCCGCTGGCTCGAGCCCGGCGACCAGGTGACACTCCGGATCGAGCGGATGGGTGAGCTGCGAACGCCGGTCGTGAGCCGGCCCGAAGGGAGGAATGCGTTGTGAACGAGCACATGGAGGTCCTCGCCCGACTCGCGGTAGCCGAGGGTCGGCTGGCGGCGCTCGCCGAGGATCCGCCGCCCGGGCTGACCGATCCCGACCCGGCCACCGGCGAGCAATGGGATGCCGGCCAGGCGTGGGCCCACGTGGCTGAGTTCGTCCCCTACTGGCAGGGTGAGATGGAGGACGTGGTGACCGGCGCGGCGCGCGGCGAGGAGCCGGTGCCCTTCGGTCGGACCACCGCCGATCCGGGTCGGGTGGGTGCCATCGAGCAGGGGCGAAACGAGCCGCCCGCAGCGCAGATGACCCGCCTGGCGCGGGCCCTCGGCCACATGCGGAGCTACTTGCTGAGGCTCAGCGCACCGGAGTGGTCAGCCCGAGGCCTCCACGCCCGGCTGGGCGAGATGACGGTTGCCCAGATCGTGGACCGGTTCGTGGTCGGTCATCTCGAGGAGCATGCCGATCAGCTCGAGAAGCTCAAGACCGATCCGCGCTAGACCGCGGCTGAGGTCGCGTCGGCCGGAGTGGCGTCGGCGATGGGGAAGGCCTCCCGACGAGGACCGCCACCGAGCAGCTCCGCGGTCGTGTCGATAATCGCCAACGCCTCCTCCCGCGACCGGCGGCCCAGGCCGCAGGAGCACGCGATGTCTGCCGGGTGGCCGACCAGGTCGTCGATCTGAGCCATCAGTGTCCGGTGCTCCTCAAGGGTTCGACTCTCATGCACGAAACCGGCGACAAACCGGGTGCCGGCCGGCAGGTTGAGGCCCCTGAGCGGCTCGTAGAACGCCGGCTCGAGGGGCGGCGGCTCGGCCGCGGCGGCCAGCGGAGCATGGATGAAGTCGAGTGGACGACCGGCGGGCCACCGCTTCACGATCTCGTTGGACATGCGCACGATCGGCCCAACATCCGGCAGCCGGCCCATGGCCCGATGGTTGAAATCGCCGAGGCAAAGGTGGATCCCCCACCGCGAGCCCTCGGGCGCTTCCCGCGCGAGCCGCGCTACACCGCCGGACAAATAGCCCGTGACCGGCCCGTGCAGGAATCCTGGGATCCGGGTCAGCGCCACCAGCTCGACCGGGATCTCGACCTGGAACACGACGTCATCCCCCGCCTCGGCGTGAATGGCTCGGATGTCGCGGACGGTCGCGTCGCGGAAGGCGTCGCGGTTGCGAATGCCCGCGATCGGGCTCCCGAACGAGGAGACGGCGAGGTCCAGGTCACCCGGGATGCCGACCTGGAACCGCGGCTGCACCCCGTTGCCCGGCGGGTGGAACGCGTCGCGCCGCTTGGCGAACTCGGGCCACGACTCGCGGAAGGCGCTCAGGTAGCCGAAGTCGAACGAGTCGCCGGTGAGCCGATGGCCGGAGCGCACCTTGAAGCTCGGGGTCCGGTCGTAGTCGCTGTAGTCGAAGTCGTCGGGCCCGCCCTTCTTCGACTCGAGATCGGGGTTGTCGAAGAACGACTGGATGAGGATCTGGATCCAGTTCTTGCGGCTGCCGGTTTCGCCGTCCGGGACATTGCGCAGGAACGGGCCGAGCTTGTCGGCAAAGATGTCGATCGCCTCGGCGGTATCGGCGAAGGGGGTGCTGCCGACCAGGTGGGCGGCTCGGTCGGATGGAGTGGTGGCGGACGTCATGCCTCGGCCTCCTATCGGTCCTCGCGGGGGCACCGCTTTCGCCTTGAGGGAGGCGGGTCGGTTGCCGGGCCGTCAACGAGCGAGGTCTCTCGGGCCACTCTGGATAGGTGTCACGC
>DASYGU010000092.1:0-2240 GCA_035999355.1 Candidatus Limnocylindria bacterium
TACGTTCCGCGGCCACTCGAGTCGCTTGCGCCGGCCTGGCGGGCGAACCAGTCGCGGGCAGCAGCGGGCCCTGGCCACGCCCCGAGGGCGGTGGTCTCATCGAAGGTCGACGTCACCCTCCGTGTCCAGCCGGCCGGCTCGCTCGGAACCGCGGCGCAGCTCGCGCTCATTGCGGTCGGGGGCGGTGGCTGCGGCGGGTCGGCGACAGCGATCGGGGGTTCCAGGGAGGGCGTCACGGGTTCGGTCGGGGCCGGCGACTCGTCGGCGGTGTCGATATCGGCTCTAGTCGGCCAATCGTGGGAGGTCGGCTCCGGCGCGGAAGACGTGGTTGATTCGCCCAGCCATGGCCCGATTGGCGTGCGTACCGAAGCGCTGCCTCGCGACGGAGCGTGTGACGGCGAACCATCCATCGCGATACCGGGTGGTGCCGGTGCGGGCGCGGGAAGGAGGCTGTCCGGTCGGCCGAGGGTGGTCCCGAGGGGTGCATCGTCCGCAGCCGCGTACGTCGCCGCCGCGACGGCCACGAGGGTACCCGCCAGTACGGCGTTGAGCAGGCGTCGAGGTCGGATGTCCTGCATTGGCGGCGTTCCTTCGCGGATGGCCCGGTCGTGGGGAACGGCTGGGCAGTAGCTTCGGTGTTGTGGCGGGCTGGCCATCTGGGCAGTCCGAGGGAACGCGAAGGGACCCTCGCACGGTGGGCAGGACCGCGGAGTGCGGGGACATGGTACCCGGACTGCGCCCCGGCTCGGGCCAGATCTGGGCGCAGCCGGGACCTCCGCGTGGCGGAGGGGGTGGGATTCGAACCCACGGAGGCTTGCGCCTCAACGGTTTTCAAGACCGCCGCATTCGTCCGCTCTGCCACCCCTCCGAGTTCGATTATCGGCGGCCGCGGAGGCCGAGGCTAGTTCGGCACAACGCTAGTTCGGGGTGGCGATCGTGATCCAGTCGAACAGGATGTGACCAGATGCCGGCGGTGGCAGGGCCTGGCCGGCGACGTATGTCTCGGTCTGGATCAGGTAGTGCATCGGCCCGTCCGGGACGCTCGCGCCCGTCGAACGGCCGATGAGCCGACCGTCGACGTAGAACGATGCGTAGTCGTCCGACTGGGCTGAACTCCCCGGATTCCATTCCATGGTGTACACGTGCCAGTCCACGGTGGACATGCCCGTGCTGTACGCATCCTGCTTCGGATTCGACGCCGGCTTGGGGTCGTAGTGCATGAACGCGTTGCCCACGCCCTCGGGCGTCAGCTGGCCCTCGGGGTAGTCGATCTCGCCCCGCGAGTTCCCGCTCCCGTTGGCCGGCCACAGCATGAACACGAGCTTGTAGCCCGGGATCCGGTCGGCCCGCATGCACACGCTGATGCGCTGGCCGTAGGTGTCCCCCAGGTTGGCGACGACCGCCGCGACGTAGCGAGCATTCCCTTCGGAGTGGATGAAGATGTCCATGACGCCGTTGTGTTCACTGACGGTCTTACCACTGTTGTACGTCCCCCGACCGCTGGAGTCGGTACCGCCCTGACGGTTCCGCCAGGCCGCGGCGGCGGCCGGACCCGGCCAGCTCCCGATCGGCGTCGTTTCGCTGAAGTTGGATGTCACCTGCCGGGTCCAGCCCGCCGGCTCGCCCGGGATCGCGGCGCAGCTGGCGCTGAAGCTCGTGGGCGGGGGAGGCGGCGGTGCCGGAGGGGGCGGCGGAGGCGGCGGTGGGGCGGCCGCCGGGGGTGGGGCGGCCGTCGGCGGTGGGGTCGGGGCCTGTGCTGGACCGGTCGTTGTCCCAGGCGGTGTCGGGCCGGGGGCCTCGCTGGGGTCAGCCGTCTCCATCGGTCCCGAACCAATGGCGCTGGGCATCCTGGACGGCGATGCTGATGGCGGCGTGGACGAGCTGCCGTGCGGCTCCATTGGCGAACCCGGTTCCGCCGAGGCGAATTCCCGGACGGCTACCTGATTCTCGCCGACCGCCGCGAACGTGAAGGTCGCGAGCACCTCGGCCATGAGGGCTCCCGCCAGCGCGATGATGAGCAGTCGACGCCGTCCAACTTCGCGCATGGGTTCGGCCTCCCCGCGGTTCGCAGTCCCCGCCACCAAAACCAGGACCCTGGCATCCATGAACGTGGATGCCGACTGGCGAGCCAAGCGCTCTCGGTGGCTGTGCCGAGCCTAGGAGCGACCGTGCGCGACCGACATAGGCCAGGCGTACTGATCCGAATGGACTGCCTTGATGCTGGTCGGAGAGCATCCGGC
>DASYGU010000117.1:0-3387 GCA_035999355.1 Candidatus Limnocylindria bacterium
ACCCCGCCCAGGAGCAGGCCGTCGCGGAGCTGGTCACGGTCGTGAACGACGTGGCCAAGAGCGGGGGCGTGCTCCTCATCCCGGCCTTCGCCATCGGCCGCACCCAGCACCTCGTCTGGCTCCTCGACGACCTGGTCCGAAGCGGCCGGATCCCGCGCCTGCCGCTGTTCGTCGACTCGCCGATGGCCTGCGAGGCCAACGACGTGTATCTCCGCCACCCGGAGGGCTACGACGTGGAGACCCTGGCCCTGCTCCAGTCGGGCGATTCGCCGCTGGTCTATCCCGGCCAGGCGTGCACGACCAGCGTCGAGGCCTCCAAGGCGATCATCGGCAGCCCGCGGCCGTTCATCCTGGTCGCCGCTTCGGGGATGCTGACCGGCGGTCGGATCCTCCATCACCTGAAGGACCTGCTGCCCGATCCACGTGCCACCCTGCTGTTCATCGGCTACCAGGGCGAGGGCACCCTGGGCCGGCATCTCCAGGACGGCGGGAAGGAGGCGCGAATCGACGGCGCGTCATGGCCGGTCCACTGTCGGGTGCAGTCCATCACCGGCCTCTCCGCCCACGCCGATCAGACCGAGCTCGACGACTGGATCGGGCACTTCGGCGCGGCGGGCCGGGAGGACGGGCGACCGCGCGCGGTGTACGTCACTCACGGCGAGCCCGCAGCCGCCGCGGCCTTCGGATCGCGGATCAGTCGCGATCTGGGCGTCAGGGCCGAGGTGCCTGCCCTCGGGGAAGAGGTCACCTTCCCCGCCTGACCCGGGTGCGGCTACCATCCGGGCCTATGTCGCCCCGACCCGTGGTCAGCATCCTCACCGACTTCGGCGCGCGCGACCCATCGGGTGCGATCTGCGAGGGTGTCATCCTCGGCATCTGCCCCGATGCGGCGGTGATCCACATCAGCCACGAGGTGACCAAGTTCGCCATCCGGGACGGGGCCCTCATGCTGTGGTGCGCCGTGCCGTACCTCCCTGTCGGCGTCCACATGGCGGTGGTCGATCCGGGGGTCGGGAGCGCGCGCCGACCCGTCGCCGTCGTGACACGGCATGGGGACGTCCTGATCGGTCCGGACAATGGGCTCCTCATGCCGGCCGCCGAGCGCCTGGGTGGCGTGGTCGCCGCCCACGAGCTGACGAGCGAGGCGCACCGGCTCCACCCGGTGAGCACCAGCTTCCACGGCCGGGACATCTTCGCGCCGGCCGTCGCCCACCTCGCCAACGGCGTGCCGATCGCGGAGCTCGGACCGTCAGTCGACTCCGCGACCCTGGTGGCCCTCGACATCCCGCCCGCCACCCCGATCGCGGGTGGCGTGGCCACGAGCGTCATCTACGTCGACACCTTCGGCAACTGCAAGCTGGCGGGCATGCGCGCCGACCTGGAGGCGGCGGTTGGACCGATGGTCTCCGGGCGCGCAGTGCGGATCGCGTCCGGCGGCGCGGGCGGGCGGTCCATGGGATGGGCCGATACCTTCGGGGACGTGCCGGTTGGTGAGCCGATGCTGTACGTCGACTCGTACGACCGACTCACGATTGCGGTCAACCAGGGCAACGCGGCGGATGCCCTCGGGCTCACCCAGGACCAGCCGCTCGAGATCCTCGTCGCGTGACGCACCCGGCGTGACCGACCCGGTCGCCGTCGTCGAGGGCCTGTCATTCCGGTACCAGCGGCGCGCCGAGCCGGCGTTGCAGGACGTGTCGCTCGAGATCGCGCCGGGTGAGGTGCTGCTGGTCGCCGGTCCCTCGGGCTGCGGCAAGTCCACCCTCATCCGGGTGCTGAACGGCCTGATCCCGCATGCCTACCGCGGTGACCTGACCGGCACGGTGCGGATCGGGGGCGAGGACACGACGGTGACCCCCCTGCGCACCCTGGCCATGACGGTCGGGACCGTCCTCCAGGACCCCGCCCGCCAGCTGGTGGCCTCGACCGTGCCCGCGGAGCTGACGTTCGGCCCGGAAAACCTCGGCGTCGAGCGGTCAGAGATCGGTCGCCGGCTGGTGGAGGTGGCCAGCGCCAGCGGCCTCGATCCGCTCATGGGTCGCACCACCGACGAGCTGTCGGGTGGCGAGGCCCAGCAGGTCGCGATCGGCGGGGCACTCATGCTCGCCCCCCGGCTTCTCGTCCTCGACGAGCCGCTGGCCAACCTCGATCCGGCATCGGCCAGCCGCCTCCTGGGACTCCTTCGCCGACTCGCCGATGCGGGCACCGCGGTGGTCGTGGTCGAGCACCGGATCGAAGACGTGCTCGAAGCGCGCCCGGACCGCGCCCTGTACATGGAGGACGGCCGGGTCCGCTACCTCGGCTCGATGGATGGCTTCCTCGAGACGGCGGACCCGACGAGCATCAAGCTGCCGTTCGATGCCTGGCTGAGGCGCGCGCGGTCCGGTGCGCGGTCGGTGAGCGAACCACCCGTGCCAGCCGCCGCGGCGGACGATGGCCCGCCCCGGCTGGAGTGGCGCGCCGTGGACGCGGCGTACGACGGGCGGGCGGTGCTCCATGGCGTCTCGGCCCGCCTCGGCCGGCAGGAACGGGTCGCCGTCCTCGGGCCCAACGGATCGGGCAAGACCACGCTGTTCAAGGCGGCCATCGGACTGCGGCCACTGACCGGCGGCGACGTGCTGGTGGACGGCGTGTCGATTGCCGGGCGCGGCGTTGCCGAGCTAGCGACCACCTTCGGCTACGTGTTCCAGAACCCGTCCCAGATGCTGTTCGCGGCCACGGTCACGGACGAGCTCCTGTTCGGTCCGCGGAACCTCGGCCGCGACCCCGAATCCTTCGACAGCCTCGTCGCGGAGTCGCTCGCGCGCGTGGGTCTGAGCAACGAGCCGGAGGTCGGCGGACGGCCGCCGCGGACCCTGTCCCACGGCCAGCAGAAGCGGCTCGCGATCGCGGTCGCGCTCGCGCTCGAGCCACGCACGTTGGTGCTTGACGAACCGTCAGCCGGGCAGGACTATCGAAGCGCCACCGCGTTCATGAGGGAGGTGGAGCGCATCGCAGGATTGGAGAGCGTGTACTTCGTCACCCACGACGTCGATCTCGCCCTGACCACCGCCGACCGGATCATTCTCCTGCGAGAAGGGCGGATCGCGGCCGATGGGACCCCGCGCGAGGTCGTGCAGGATCGGGAGCGGTGGCGAGCCTGCAACCTGCGGGAAACCTCGCTCATGGAAGCCAACCGGCAATGGAGCCACGTGGGGACCAGGTTCCTGGGCCCCGAAGCCCTGGCCGATCAACTGGTTCAGACCCCGAACTGACCCCGAGGAGGAGCATTCGCCCATGACCGCTGTCGCACAGACCCCGCCAAGCCCGAGTCCCTGGGCCATCACGACCCGGGTTATCGTGTACGCCGCCATCGGCGCGGCGCTGTACGCCATCTTCAACTGGATC
>DASYGU010000183.1:0-9533 GCA_035999355.1 Candidatus Limnocylindria bacterium
GATTTGGATCTCCCAGCCGGTCGATGACGCCCCCGATGCCGACCCACGGCCAGGCGAACGACTTGAACCAATGCTCGCTCTGGATCTGGAGGAAGGCGAACGGGTCGCCATACACGAACAGGTTGAGCAGCAGGTACCCGCCGAAGCCCACCGCGACCAGGCCGATCCATCCCCACGTCAACTGGAGTCGCCTCGTGGCCCGCCACTCGGTCCAGGCATCAGCCGCCAGCGACGGAATCAGCAGCAGCCCATTGACGCGAGTCAGCGCCGACAGACCGCCGAGCATGCCGGCGACAAACCATCGGTTGCTGCGCGATGCAAGGAACGACCCGAGCACGAGCGCGAGAAACAGCGACTCGGTGTAGCCGATGTGCAGGAAATAGGCCGTCGGGAAAATGAGCATGAAGATGGCCGCGCGCTGTCCGATGACCGGTCCCAGCTCCCGGGCGACGACCCGATAGAGGAGGACGACCGCCACGGCGAGCGCGACGGTGTTGACCAGGATCGGCGCCACGAGATCCGGGACCAGCCACAGGAGGGTGGCGATCGCCCCCGGGAAGAGGGGATAGAACACGATCATGAGGTCCATGTCGCCGGTCTGGCCGAAGGTCGGGGTCACGCCCGGGTCGACCGCCATGTACCCCCAGATCGCCAGGTCGAGGTAGTGCGGGGCATCCCATCGGTTCCAGACGACCAGGATCTGGCCAAGATCGAACGGTCGGCCCTGGGCAAGGCTCTGGATGAGCAGGCCCCACCCGAACAGGAACACCTTGGTCAGCAGGGTCAGGCCCACCAGCCGTGCCTCGGTTCCCCGGAGCCAGGCCCGCAACGCGTCCATGGCGTCGGACTATAGAGCGCACCGGCCCGTCTCCCGATCGTCCGGGGTGGCGGCGTCCCGGCGGTCCCGGTTGGCACCCCTCGGGGCGGCTGCTACGATGCCCGCTCCGGTCGGGGCGTGGCGCAGCCTGGTAGCGCGCAGCGTTCGGGACGCTGAAGTCGGAGGTTCAAATCCTCTCGCCCCGACCAGACTGACCTTCTTTCACGCGGACGACGCCGGCCCCGAAGGCCGCGTCCCATCCACGGGCCTTCGCGTGAGCGGTCAGGGTGAAGGTGTAGTCGGTCACCCCCAGGACGTCGATCCGCTCGAACACGGCCTCGGCGATCGCGTGGCGCCCGGCGTCCGAGGTCTTCGCCCATAGGCCCGGCAACGACTCCAGCGTCGGTCGAGCGGAGCGTGCCGACCATGCGGTGATGGACGAGAGCGATCAGTGGTGCCGGGTGGCCGGCCGTGTACTTGGGTGAGCCGACCCAGTAGATCGGGCTCACTTCACGCCCCTCCAGAAGGCCGAGGCCTCGAGACCCAGGAGCGCACAAATCGCGCCGAGAACGGGCAGGAGGATCCCAGGGGCGATGTCGTAGTCCGGGACGCCGACATCGAGGACGAGGAGGACGACCAGGACGAGCGTGAACGCGGTCGCGGCGCCGACCCGGGCGGAGGAGTAGACGTCAGCCCGAGTCCGGCGCTCCGGCATATCGTCGCTGTGCTCATCGCCCATGCCGGCGCGTTCGGTCGATCCAGGCGTCAACGAGGAGCGGGAGCACGAAACGATCGAGCGCCCCACCCATGACCACGCCAGCCAAGAACGCGAGGACGAGCTCGACCACACTCACCGGGCCACCGCGGGGTTGACGGCGCGGACGTACCCGGTGGGGGGAACCGGGAGTCGGTGTGGATCGGACCAGCGCGCCGTCATGCCCTCAAGGGTGGCGGCTGGCTTCCCCCGTTCCTATTCGGCCGATTGGGCCATGCTCTCGGGTTCGGGCAGGCGCGGCTATGGAGCGCCAGTCGCTCCCCGGCTCCGCTCCGGGCCGGCTCGCCGGGAAGGGAGGCACACCGAGCGACCGGGGTCCGTCGTGCCTAGCTTGATCCTGGCGCCTGACCGATACGGCAGTTGAGTGGACCGACTCTGGCGTTCGGGTTTGTGACTGCTGGGTGAGGGACTCCTATGGCCGCCGCACCCACTGGGGACAGTCCTGCTTCACCGGATGGACGAACGCGAGTTGACCGCACGCCATGCAGTGTCCCCTCCAATGCTTCGGCAGTTCCCTCGCGCAGGGACGGGCGGGGTGGCGGGCGGCGCCTAGCCCGCAGTTGGCACAAAGCAGCGCCTCCCTCCGCGCCTCAAGCAGCGCCTCCCTCCGCGCCTCAGCTGAGGGCTTCGATGTCCGGTTCCTCGGGCGAACGAGCCACACTGCCAGAACCGCAAGCAGAATCAGAAGTAGGAAGACTTCAATGCCCCATGCCTTCCTCCTGCCTCGACTTCCCGCCACGTCGGTGCGGGCGGCCCCCGTCTGTCTAGGCCTCGTGAATGGCCTGCCAGCGGTCCTTTGTACCGGGCCACTCGGGGTCCTTCGTGAAGTCACCGCATGTCTTGAAGGTGGTGGTGATTTCAATAGGTCCGTTCTCGGGCCAAGCGCCAGGTGGGCGGCGGTCGTCACCATGATATCTGCCCCCCGTTCCGCAACTGGCGCTCCGCTCGGTTAGGAGGCTCGTCAAGCAGTCCGCTTTTCGTCCGCTTGGGCCATGCCCTAGGCTCCGGCAGCCGCGGCGCCAGGATCCACACCAGCTGCGCCGTCGTCGTCGCCCCCACCTTCGATCGCGCGTTCGCCAGGTGGTCGTTCACATGGTTTGCCTGGCACGAAGGTTGAGAGCGGCTGGGGTCGCGCGGGGGCGTGTTGCTAGCGGGCCTCGTCGGCCGTGGACCCCGCGTACTCGGGTCGACGCCCAAGCGGCCGATACGTCTGGATGGTGATGCCCCCTGGGGTCGTCCGCGCGTTGACAAGATCGAGCGCCCAGTCTCGACCGGTCTCAGGGAACAGCCGCGAGCCCTGACCGACGACCACAGGGAAGGTGAACAGGGTCATCTCGTCGACAAGGTCGTGGTCGAGCATCCATCGGATGAGCGCGCCGCTGCCCTGCACCTGCAGGTCGCGTCCCGGCTTGGCCTTCAGCTCGCGGATGGCCGCCGCGATGTCTCCGGCCAGGACGGTCGTGCCCGTCCATTGCGGATTGGTCAGTGTCTTCGAGGCCACGTACTTGGGCAGGGTATGCAGCGCGGTCCAGATGGGGCTGTCGCCCGGATCGGGCCACGATCCCCACGAGCCGGCGAAGATCTCGTAGGTCCGCCGGCCGAACAGGAACGCGTCGGCGCGCAGGAAGATCTCGTCCATCGCCCTTCCGGCCGCGTCGTCGAAGTGGGCCCAACCGCCGCGCGTGAAGACGTCGCGTTCGTCCTCGGCCGGCCCGCCCGGCCCCTGCATTACGCCGTCGACAGAGATCTGCGTGGTGGTCGTCAGCTTCATGGTTGCAGCTCGCTCCTTGCCGAGTTTGTGGCGGTCGTTCCGTGCTCGGCCACCTGGGCGACGTTCATCGTGCCGGCGGTCGCCCTTCGACGCACGGCTGATCCACCTTGGGCGGCCTAGGCCCTCGCACTAGCCAGCCGATCTCCATCATCGCCTTTCCGACTCACGCCCAGGGGCCGCCGCCCCTTCGCTGCCGGGCTGTGGGCTGTGGCATCGCGGAGTCAGCCGCTGATGCCGGTCGTGCCCGTGACGCAGTAGCCGGAATCAAGACGCGGCCCTCGCCGCCGCCTTGGCCTCCGGAAGCCGCCGGCCAAGGATCCACACTAGCTGGGCTGTCGTCTCCGCGCCGACCTTCGACCGAGCATTCGCCAGGTGGTGCTTGACGGTAGAGTGCGAGAGGCCGAGACGGTGGGCGGCCGCCGTCTCCGACACCGGTTCGCCGCGCCGGTCGTTCGATGACGCTTTGCCGGCCCCGATTGTGGTCCCCCAGCTCCTAGTCGTCCGGCTGGGCCATGTCGTCGGGCGCAGGCAGGCGCGAGGCGAGAATCCAGACGAGCTGCGCGGTGCTCGTTGCCCCCAGCTTCGATCGAGCGTTCGCCAGGTGGTGCTTGACGGTCGAGTGCGACAGCCCCAGGCGGTGGGCCGCCCCCTTCTCCGATCCGGTGGCGAGGACGGCGGCGACGACACCGACTTCGCGATCTGTGGCACCTCCAGCGTGGCGAGGCCGTCGCGTCATGCGGTCCGCAACCAGTTGAACGGCTCCGGCGGCTCGGCGAGGCGCATCGTGATCGGAAGGTCGTTGGTGGCGGGGCAATCCCTCTCGCCCCGACCAGACTGACCTCCCTTCGCGGACGCCGCGGGCCCCGACGACCGCGCCCCATCAGTCTCTTGCATTCGCGGATCCGTTGGTGCATACTGAACCGCATGGTTCAGTATGCGAGCGTTGGACTCGATGTCTCCTTCGACGCGCTCTCGGACGCCACCCGACGCGGCGTTCTGGAGCAGCTCGGACGTGCCGACGCTTCGATCACGGACCTGGCCCAGACGTTCCACATGACCCTCACCGGAATCAGGAAGCACGTCGGTGTGCTGGAGCAGGCCGGGCTCGTCACCACGGAGAAGGTCGGCCGGGTGCGGACGTGCCGGCTCGGTCCGCGCCGACTCGACGAAGAGATGGCATGGATCGAGCAGCACCGCCAACTCTGGGATTCACGCTTCGACGAGCTGGACAAGGTTGTCGAGGAACTGAAACGGAAGGAGATCACCGATGGACGCAAGAACAGAGAGTGAGCCCAGCGCGATGAAGAACCCCACGGCAGTGGAACGGAAGTCGGAGCGTGAGATGGTCATCACGCGAACCGTGAACGGCCCGGCGCGCCTCGTGTTCGAGGCGTGGACCAAGCCCGAGCTGTTCACGCGGTGGTGGCTGCCGAAGTCGGCTGGCCTGAAGCTGCGTTCCTGCGAGATGGATGTTCGCGTCGGGGGCGGGTATCGCCTCGAATTCGACGTCGGTGCCCCCCAGCCGGTGGCGTTCTTCGGGAGGTACCTCGAAGTGACGCCGCACTCACGCCTCGTATGGACGAATGACGAAGGTGGCGAGGGTGGGGCTGTCAGCACGGTGACCTTGGAGGAAAAGGGCGGCAACACGCTGTTGGCCGTGCACGATGTGTATGCCTCGAAGGAAGCGCTCGACGCTGCCCTCGGGTCCTACGACGGGATGAGCGAGACGTTCGAGCAACTGGACGAGCTTCTCGTCAACCTGGGTGCGAGCGAGAGACGGTCATGAAGTCGTCGATCAGGCCGAGGCGGTGGGCTGCAGCCTTCTCCGATCCGGCAACGAGGACCGCGGCACCCACGCCGAGCTCACGATCCGTGGCGCGTTCGGCGGGGCGGGATGGCTGCCGCGTCAGGCGCTGCGGACCAGGTCAGAAGGCCCCGACGCTCGGCGAGCCGCGTGGTGATCGGAAGGTCGTTCGTGGCGGGGCTATCCCTCTCGCCCCGACCAGTCCCACACTGCATCTCACCTGGTGCCCACCGGTGCACCCCGCCTTGAGGCAACATCCGCGAAATGACCACCCGGCTCCCGGCTCTCGGTCCCCGCGGGGAAGGATGGGTCGTCGGTCAACTGGCGCTGTTCGCCTTGATCCTCGTGGCGGGACTCCGCGATCTGGCGGCCTCCGGATCGGGCAGTCCCTGGGGAAAGGTCGCCTTGGTGGCGGGAGTTGTCGCGATCGGGATCGGCGTGTTCGTTGCCGCGTGGGGTGCCCTGACGCTCCGTGCTGCCCTCAGCCCCTTTCCGCGACCGGTCGCCGACGCGCCACTCATCGAGTCCGGCCCCTATCGGCTCATCCGGCACCCGATCTACAGCGGGCTGGTGCTCGGGGCCGTCGGCTGGGGCCTGGTCACGAGCTCGATTCTGGCCATCGCCGCGGCCGGGCTGCTGTTTCTGCTGTTCGTCGGGAAGTCCCGGCGCGAGGAGACCTGGCTGTCCGCGGAGCACCCCGCCTATGGCGCCTACCAACAGCGGACCAAGCGCTTCATCCCGTGGATCTACTAACCATTTCGGGCGAGTCATGAGTTGTTCGGAGGCTGAACGCTGACCGCTACCGTCCCTTTGGCCGGGACGCAGCCCGGCATCCCGCGTCGGGCACGGCTGGCGGCCTACGGGGCCGTCTTCCTTGCTTTCTTCGACAACTTCGCGCTGCTGCCCCTGATCGCACCACGAGCCCAGGAGCTGGGCGCCGACGCGCTCGGCGTGGGCTTCGCGGTGGCCGCGTACTCGCTGACCAACCTGTTCCTGAACCTCGTCGGGGGGTCGCTCACCGACCGGGTCGGTCGCCGGCTCATCCTGCTCGTGTCGCTGGCCGTCTCGCCCATCTGCATCGCGATCTACGGGCTGGCGGACAGCCTGCCCATCTTCCTGGCTGCCCGCGCGATCCACGGCGCGTTCGGCGGTTTCCTGACCGCGTCGCTCTTCGCCCTCCTGGCCGACCTCTCGCCCGAGGGTCAGCGTGGGAAGACGATCGGCCGCGCCGGGGCGCTCATCGGCGCGGCGGCGGTGGTCGGTCCGGCGGCCGCGGGGCTTGCCGCCCGCGAGTTCGGAGCGCAGCCGGTGTTCCTCGCCGTGGCCGCGATCATCGCCGTGGGCCTGCTCCTCGTCCGCGGCGCCATTCCCGAGACGCTTCCCGAGCCCGCCCGCTCGGGAGCCCCCGGAACGTGGCGGCGCCTCCTGGCGGATCCCCGGCTGCGTGTCGCGTTCCTGGCCATCTTCGCCCTCGAGGCCGGGGTCGGGATCATCACCGGCTTCCTGAAGGACGGGATCATCGAGCGCCAGATGGCCGCCGGGATGGATGCTGAACGCGCCCTGCGCTATGCGACCGGCGCCCAGGGCGGGCTGTTCAGCATCTTCGCGCTGGTGGCGATCATCCTCATGCTCAGCCCGATTGCCCGCCGGGTCGACCGTCGGGGGGTCCTTGGCCTCTCGCTGGCCGGCCTCGTCTTCCTGGCCGGGTCCACCGCGATCATGGCCGTCGACGCGAGCATCGTCACCGATTCGGTGGCCATGGTCCTGTACGGCATTGGCTTTGGGCTGCTCTTCCCCGCCGCGGCCGGAATGGTCGGGATCGCCGCACCGCTGCCGGAGCGCGGGCGCGCCTACGGCCTGTTCAACTTCTCGTTCGACGCTGGGCTGTCCGCCGGACCCCTGCTCGCCGGCGTGCTGGCGGTGACCGCGCTCGGGGTCGAGCCATTCATCACCGCCACGATCCTGATCGCGGTCGTGGTCCTGCTCATTCCGCTCGCTGCCCGGTCGAGGTCCCCGGGCCCAGCCGACTGACGCCGGATGGGGAGGCCAATTGGCCTATCCCCACCCGACGATGGGCCTCTTCCCCGGGCCTCGCCCCTCCGCCAAGGTCGGTTCGTGCGTCCCCGCTTCGCCGTGCTCGGCGTCCTCGTGCTCGTGGTCCTGCTTGGCCTCGGCCTGTCCGGTCCCGTCAGCCCGTCCCGGTCGAACGCCCTGCCGCCCAGCGGTGACCCGGCGGCGGTCCACGGTGCCGGTGATGCACCGTACACGTCGACCCCGGCCGAACCAGGCGGTGGATCAGCGGGTCAGGTGCCCGCCGGGTCCACCCCCGGCGCGGCGCAGCCGGGCACGACGGGGACCGACGGAGCGACCCCGGCGCCATCCGCCACGCCGGCGCCTACCAGTCAGTCACGGACCCGGCCGTCCGCCGGCCCGACGGCGTCACCACCACCACCGGTCAGACCGCCCCCGGTCGTCCCGACCCCGCCGCCCCCACCACCGCCACCACCGCCTCCGCCTCCTCCACCCCCGCCGACATTGGCCTGTCCGCTCTTCCCGGCCGGCAACGTGTGGAACCGCCGCGTGGACGGACTGCCGGTGGCCGCCAACTCGGCCACCATGGTGAACACGATCGGCGCCGGCGCCCCGGGCCACCCGGACTTCGGCTCGTACCTCGGCTACGGCATCCCGTACAACGTCGTCGGTGCCGGCACGCCGCGATCAGCGGTCAGCTTCCAGTACGCATCCGAGTCCGACGTCGGGCCCTATCCCATCCCGGCCAGCCCCCAGATCGAGGGCGGCAGCGACCGCCACATCCTGATGTGGGATACGTCCGCCTGCATGCTGTACGAGCTCTTCGCGGCGCAGCACGGCTCCGGCGGCTGGACGGCCGGCAGCGGGGCGATCTGGAACCTTCATTCGAACGCGCTGAGGCCAGATGGCTGGACGAGCGCCGACGCCGCGGGACTGCCGATCCTGCCCGGCCTCGTCCGCTACGACGAGGTGCTCGCCGGGGCGATCAACCACGCGATCCGGTTCACGGCCCCGTCCACCCGTTCCTCGCACATCTATCCGGCCCGCCATCACGCCGGGGCGGGCAGCTCGGCCTCGCTGCCGCCCATGGGCCTCCGCTTCCGCCTCAAGGCCACATTCGACATGACCGCATACAGCCCGCGGATGCGGGTGATCCTGGTCGCCATGCAGCGCTACGGAATCATCTTGGCTGACAACGGATCGCCATGGTTCTTTTCGGGCGTCTCCGACGCGCGCTGGAACGACAGCGAGCTGAACCAACTCAAGCAGCTCCGCGGGTCCGACTTCGAAGTGGTCGATACGACTGGCTTCGTGAACAACTGACCATCGGCTGACCGGCGCTCTCCACCCCGGCTGACGGCCGGCTAGAGCGCGATCTGCTCCAGCCAGCCGCCGAATTCTTCGACGCTGATCTCTCCGGTCGTGCGCGACTGGACCACGCCGTCAGCCGTGACGAACACGAATCCGGGGAACGTCGGGCCCCCGAGCGCCCGGTAGGCGGCGAGAGTCGCATCGTCGTTGAGCGTGGGGATTGGCCATCCCTCGCGTTCGAGCCACGCCGAGGCCGGGTAGTTGGTCCGCGTCGGATCGGCCGCTGTGCTGACCGCGACGATGTCAACGCCGTCGGGAACCGGGTTCTCCGCGAGCCACGCCACGAGGCGGGGCACCTCCGCCTGGCAATGGGGGCACCAGTGGGCGAGCAGGAGGACGACTTTTGCCCGGCCGTCGGGACCGATGGTCATCGGCGCACCGGTGACGTCCGTTCCCTGGACGGTGGGCAGGGTCATCCCGACCGCCGGGTCATCGGTCACTTCGGCCTCGAAGGGTGGCAGGACGGTCCCGGTGATCACGATCGGGGACTCGGCCGGCTCGGCCACGGCGGGCGTGGACGACGCTAGCGCGAACGCGATGACGGCGGCCACGACGCCAACCGCAACCACGCCACCGACGATCAGGAGGGGTCGGTTGGACGTCCGGCGGTCCGGCGTCCGGCGCTTCTGGGCCGCCGATGACTTCGACTTCCTGGTCATGGCTCGGGCTCGTCCTCTCGCGGGGCGACGGTCCACACCAGCACGAGGACGGTCACGAATCCGACCAGGGCCATGACCGGAATGGTGATGAAGCCAAAGCGCTCGAGATCGATGGCCGAGCACGAGACCCCGAGCGAGCAGCTCCCGGTTGGGAGGCCCGGGATCCGCTGCACGAGGACGTGGTATCCCGAAATCATCGCGCCGATCGCGGCCAGCGCGGTCACGTATGGTCGGACGCCCCAGTCCTGCTGGATCGCGGCGATGAGCAGGATGACGGCCAGCGGATACATCGCGATGCGCTGGTA
>DASYGU010000187.1:0-2702 GCA_035999355.1 Candidatus Limnocylindria bacterium
GCGAGCTGCAACCCGGGGTTGAGCTTGCGTACGTGGGTGGTGTCCGTGGCTTCGAGCGCCGGCTGGTGGGAGAGGCCGGCGACATGCCCTACCACCAGCTGACCGTCCGCTCACTGCGCTCGGCCGGGCGGAGCGCGCACACCGTCCTGGACCCGTTGCGCCTGGCGGCGGCCACGCCCCAGGCCTGGCAGTTGCTCCGTCGCCTCGAACCGGACGCGATCTTCTCGACCGGCGGCTATCTCGCCGTCCCGCTCGTCGCCGCGGCCAGGCCGCGCCGGGTCCCGAGCATCGTGTGGGAGGGCAATGTCGTGCCCGGGCGCGCCACCCGGGCGATCGGTCGCTGGGCCACCCGGGTCGCCGTGGCGTTCCCGCCGACCGCGGACTCGTTCGGTGACCATGCCTTCGTGTCGGGAACCCCGATTCGCAGCTTTACCGGTGTAACCCGCGACCACGCTCGAGCAGCCATGGACCTCGGCCCCGAGGACCGGCTGATGCTCGTGTTCGGCGGCTCGCAGGCCGTGGCACGGATCACCGCTGCCCTCGAGGACGCCCTCCCGGAGCTGGTGGAGGATTGGGTCGTCGTCCACCTCGCCGGTGAGGCAGGAATGGCAGCGGCTGAAGCGGCGCGCGACCGGCTGCCCGCTGCCCACCGAGAGCGGTATCGACCCGAGGCCTTCCTGACCGATCGGATGGCGGAGACTCTCGTGGCCGCGGACCTCGTCCTCGGTCGGGCCGGATCGTCCACCTGCGCCGAGGTGGCCGCGGTGGGCGTGGCTTCCATACTCGTGCCGTATCCGTTCGCGCACGGCCACCAGGCCGCCAACGCGGCGTGGCTCGCCCACCAGGCGGCCGCGGTGGCCGTCCCCGATGCCGAGCTCAACGGGGAGCGACTCCGGGCCGAGGTCGCCGCGCTCCGTGACGACGCGCGGCGCGCGTCCATCGCCACCGCGGCGCGCGGACTCGGCCGGCCCAACGCCGCACGGGACGTCGCCATCGCGCTCATTGAGCTGGCCGGGGCAGCCGCGTGAGCGTGGTGTCCGATTCCGCGCCGCAGACCGCCGACGCGCTCGAGTACTTCGACCGGCTGACCGCCGAACGTGGCCTCGCCATCCGCCGCGACGCCGTCCTTGCGCCGATGACGACGTTGCGAGTCGGCGGGTCTGCCGACCGCCTGGCCGAGCCGCGCACGCGCGCCGAGCTGCTGGCCGTGCTCGAGGCTGCGCGCAGGGCCGGCATTGCCTGCCTGGTCATCGGCAACGGAAGCGACCTGGTGGTGGCCGATGCCGGCGTTCGGGGCCTCGTGATTCGAAACCGCGCCCGCGAGGTCGCCCTCGACGGTGACCGCCTGTCCGCCGATGCAGGCACGCCGATGGCCCTGCTCGTCAAGCGCGCAACCGCTGCCGGGCTCTCTGGCCTGGAGTGGGGGATCGCGGTCCCGGGAACCCTCGGCGGCGCCGTGTGGGCAAACGCCGGCGCCCACGGCGGGGAGATCCGCGACCGCCTGGCGGCCGTTGAAACCTGGTCGCCGGACAGCGGCATCCTGGCGACCATGACCCCCGCCGAATGCGCCTTTGGATACCGCGAGTCGCGGTTCAAGCACGACCGGCTCGTGGTCGTGGGAGCCCGCCTGACGCTCTCGGCTGACGACCCCACGGCGGTGGGCGTACGGGTCGACGCCTTCCAGGCCCAGCGGGCCGCCACCCAGCCCCTTGCCGAGCAGAACGCGGGCAGCGTCTTCCGCAACCCCGAGGGAGATCACGCGGGCCGCCTGATCGACGCGGCTGGCCTGAAGGGGTTGCGGGTCGGGACCGCCTCGGTCAGCACCCGCCACGCGAACTTCATCGTCACCGACCGCGACGGGCGGGCGGCCGACGTTCGGCGCCTGGCCGACCTGGTCCGCGCCACGGTACGGGACGCGAGTGGGATCACCCTCGAGTACGAGATCGAGTTCGTCGGCGACTGGGCCGCGGACCTGACGGAGGGGGTGTCCTGATGGCCCGAAAGCGGATCGGCGTGTTCGCCGGTGGCCGGTCGGCCGAGCACGAGGTCAGCATCGCGTCGGCCGAGGCGATCCTGCGGGCCATCGACCGCGATCGGTTCGAGCCCTTCCTCGTCTACATCGACGCGGCCGGTGGCTGGCACCTGCCGACGGGACCGGCTCCGCTTCTTGGCCCGGACGACAGCCTGGCCCGCCAGCTCGGGGCGGAAACGATCACCGAGCACAGCGCCCGGCTGGAAGCCGGGGACGCCGCGCTGCCCGTGCCGCTCGGCGGTGCCGCGCTTCAAGCCCAGGCCGCGGTCCGCACCCTGGCGGACGCAATCGACGTCGCGTTCCTGGCCGTTCACGGCCCATTCGGCGAGGACGGCACGCTCCAGGGATTTCTCGAGCTGGCCGGGATCCCGTACACGGGGGCCGGCGTGCTGGCCAGTGCGGTGGCAATGGACAAGGTCGTATTCAAGGACCTCATGCGCGCCCATGGCCTCCCGGTCGTCGCCTACACGTCGTACGGCCGCCGGGCCTGGCGGACGGCACCCGAACGAGTGATCGCCGATGCGCTGGCCCGAATCGGGCCGAAATCGGTGGTCAAACCCGCACGTCTCGGCAGCAGCGTGGGGATGAGCCTCGCCCACGATCCCGACGAGCTGCCATCGGCGATCGAGACCGCGTTCGGCTGGGACTCGAAGGTGATCGTGGAGGCGTA
>DASYGU010000291.1:0-2961 GCA_035999355.1 Candidatus Limnocylindria bacterium
TGGTCGGTCACGCTGGCCACGACCGGGAGCGGCGCCTCGAGGATGTCGAAGCCGGTGGGGTTCAGCCGCCGAACCTGGGCCGCCCCATCCGTCAGGCGCAGCTCGGAACCGTAGGCGAGGAGAGGCAGCCCCCGAATGGCAGCCACCGCGCCGGGGACGAGCGAGCCGCGCGCGTCGTCGGACGACATCCCCATCAGGCTGACCTCGGGCGCGATGCGGTCGAGCGCGGCGGCCAGCACCCGGGCGGTGACCCACTCGTCGGCGCCGGCCAGCGCCGGATCGGTCACAAGGAATCCCAGGTCGCCGCCCATCGCCAGCGCACGGCGCAGGGCCTCGGCTGCGGACTCGGGTCCCATGGTCAGGTACACGATTTCATCGGCGGCACCCCCTTCCTTGAGACGGAGGGCCTGCTCGATCGCGTACTCGTCGAGTGGGTTGACGATGGCCTCGGCCGCGGCGCGGTCGAGCCGGAGGTCGGGGGTGTAGCGCTTCTCGGATGTGGTCGCCGGAACCTGCTTGACGCAGACGGCGATCTTCATCGGCCGATGCCGGCCTGCGCCATCAGCCGCCGGGCGATGACGAGGCGCTGGATCTGCTGCGTGCCCTCGTACAGCTGGGTGATCTTCGCGTCGCGCATCATCCGTTCGACCGGGTAATCGGTCGAATAGCCGTAGCCGCCGTACACCTGCACGGCATCGGTCGTGACGCGCATGGCGGTGTCCCCGGCGACGAGCTTGGCGGCGCTCGTCCAATACGCGAGGTTCGGGTCCTCGTCGTCGACCCGGGCGGACGCCGCGTACACGAGCTGACGCGCGGCCTCGGTCAGCGAAGCCATGTCGGCCAGCATGAACTGGATGCCCTGGAAGTCGATGATCCGGTCCCCGAACTGCTTGCGTTCCGAGGCGTACGCCAGCGCCGAATCGGTCGCGCCCTGGGCGATTCCGACCGCCTGGGCCGCGATCGCGAGGCGAGATCGGTCCAGGGTCGCCATCGCGATCTTGAAGCCGTCGCCCTCCTCGCCGAGCCGGTTGCCGGCGGGCACGCGAACATCGTCAAAGGTCAGCTCGGCAGTGGGCGAGCCGCGGATGCCCATCTTGTGCTCGAGGCGGGCAACCGCGAAGCCGGGCGTATCGGTCTTGACGATGAACCCGCTCATCCCCTTCCGGCCGCCGGCCTCCGGATCGGTCAGGGCGAAGGTCGTGAGCAGGTTCGCCACCGAGCCGCCGGTGATGAACCGCTTCGTGCCGTTCAGGACGTAGTCATCGCCCTCGCGGGTCGCGCGCATCCGCATGCTGGCCACGTCACTGCCGGCGCCGGCCTCGGTCAGGGCGAACGCGGGAAGCCACTCGCCGGACGCGAGCCGCGGGAAGTAGCGGTCCTTCTGCTCGTCGCTGCCGGCCAGCATGATCGGGAGGGCTCCGAGCTTCTGGATGATCGGGATCAGGCTGGTGGTCGCATCCGCCCGGGCGATCTCCTCGACCACGATCGCCTGGCCGATCCCATCCAGCGCGGTGCCGCCGTGTCGCTCCTCGAAGCCGGTGCCGAGCAGATCGTGCTCGGCAAGCAGCTGCTTGAGATCCCACGGGTACTCGGACGTGGCGTCGATCTCGGCCGCCCTGGGCGCGATTCGTTCGTCTGCCAGCTGACGGACGAGCGCACGCAGGTCATCGTGCTCACGGGTGAGCCGATACGCGGACCCCGACGGACGCTGGGTGGCGGGCGTAGTGGCCAAATCGCCGCGAGTCTACCCGACCACTTCCGGTGTGCGGGCGAATCAGCTCAGTCGATCGGCCCTTCGACCTCGATCTGGAGGTCGCTGACGCGGGCCCGGTAGGTGACCTGGCGGGTCGTGGCGGGCCCGTGGCGCACCGCGCCATCGGCCAGCCGGAAGGCCGAGAAGTGCCACGGGCAAACGATCGTGTCATCCACCAGCTCGCCCTGGTCGAGCGGGCCACCCGCGTGCGAGCACGTGGCCTTCAGGGCGTGGACGACGTCGCCGCGGCGCACGACCACCAGCGCGGTGCTGCCGAGCATGACCTTGGTCGGGGTGGACTCCGGCACGTCGGCGGCGGCGATGACTGGGCTGAACTCCTTCGCCCGCTGGCCCTTCGCGAACGCATTGCGGTTCACCATGTAGCCGTACTTGAAGACGATGTGACCGCCGATGTAGCCACCCGCGGTCAGGATCAAGATGCCGGCCAGCGAGAACCAAATGCCGAGGCTTTCCGAGCCGCCGAGTCGCAGGAAGAACGAGACGATGTAGGCGGCCGTGGCCACGATGTTGATCAGGCCGTGGAGGACGACCACGTTGCGTTCGTTGCCGGTATGGGTGTCCTTGAAGTCGGTGAGCCCGGTCGTGGTGGCTCCCAGGGCGGACAGGGCCACGATGCCGACCCCGATGAGACTGGCCGTTTCGAGGCCATCGGCCCCGAGGACGAGAACCGCGAGATCGAATACCGCGATGAGGGTCGCGCCACCGATGACGACATCGGTCAGGACCGGATGGAGTGGGTGGCCAAGCCAGGAACCGTTGACGAAGTCCTGGAGCCATTTGCCGGGCTGGCCGAGCACCCGGTAGAAACCGTCGACGACACGGGCCAGCCAGTCCCCGAAGCCGCGGAATGGAGCCCCAGCTCGCTCCAGCATGGCCCGCAGCCTAGCAGGCCGCGAGACTACGGTCTCTATCGGACAAGTTGACTGGCGTTACACGCCCAGGACACCGGCGGCTGCGGTCTAGCCGTGCAGCTCCCGCGCAAACTCACCGAACACCTCGATGTGGCGCTCGATGTCGGCATCGCTGTGAGCCACCGAAAGGGTCCACTGCTCGTCCGAGCCGGGAGGCAGGAGGATGCCGCGGTTGGCCAGGAAGAAGTAGAACGCGGTCCACAGCTCCTCATCGATCCCGATGAAGTCGCGGTAGTTGGTCACCCGCTTGGGGCTGAACAGGACCGCGCCCTTGGC
>DASYGU010000030.1:0-3200 GCA_035999355.1 Candidatus Limnocylindria bacterium
TGGAGGCGTTCGTCGCCGGCGACCTCGACGGAGCGTGGCTCCCCGAGCCCTGGGTCACCCGGATGGTCGACGAAGCCGGCGGCCATGTCCTCGTCGATGAGCGTGACCTGTGGCCCGACGGCCAGTTCGTGACGACCCACCTGATCGTGGCAACGGCATTCCTGGAGGCGCACCCCGACGTCGTGAAGCGGCTGCTTGAAGGCCACGTCGCGGCCACCCAGGCGGTCAACGCGGATCCGACCCACGCCCAGGAGGTTGTGGCCGCAGCCATCGCCGACCTGTCGGGGACGGAGGTTGCGGTCGGCCTGTTGGCCAGCGCGTGGGACAAGATGACGTTCACCATCGATCCCATTGCGAACTCCCTGACGACGTCGGCGGAGAACGCCGTCGAGCTCGGCCTCCTCGACTCGGCCGACCTGGAGGGCATCTATGACCTGTCCCTCCTGAACGAGGTCCTGGCCGACGCGGGCGCAAGCCCGATCCCTGGCCCATGACGGCAACGGCCGCGCGATCGCTGGACGCGGCCCCCGGGCAGGGAGCCGGGGCGCGGCTGGTCATCGACGACGTCCACAAGCGCTACGGGCCCGTCGGCAACCATCTCCTGGCCCTGGGCGGCATCTCGCTCACCGTGAATCCGGGCGAGTTCGTCTGTCTCGTCGGCGCATCGGGCTGCGGCAAGAGCACGCTCCTGAACCTCATCGCCGGCCTGGATCAGCCCACTGCGGGAACGATCGAGAGCGAAGGGCGCCTCGGTCTCCTGTTCCAGGAGTCCGCCCTATTCCCGTGGCTGACCGCCGCCCAGAACGTGAACCTGGCGCTTCGTCTGGCGGATGTGCCGGCGGCCACCCGGGACGAGGAGGCGGCCAATCTCCTCCGACTGGTCCACCTCCAGGGATTCGGGGACAAGCGCCCACACGAGCTGTCGGGTGGGATGCGGCAACGGGTCGCCCTGGCCCGTGCCCTCGCCCAGCGGGCCCACCTGCTCCTCATGGACGAGCCGTTCGGCAGCCTGGACGCCATCACCCGGGACCTGCTCCACGATGAGCTCGAGCGGCTGTGGATGGAGCTCAGCTTCACCACCCTGTTCGTCACCCACGACGTTCGCGAGGCCGTTCGGCTGGGTGATCGGGTCGTGATCCTCTCCAGCCGGCCGGGCCGCGTCGTCGAGGAAGTGCCGGTTGACCTGCCCCACCCGCGAGTCGGGGTCGACGATGACATGACCGAGATCGCGTCCATGATCACGCGGCGCCTTCGACAGGAGGTCCAGCGCCATGGCCGCTGAGACCCAGGCCGCCGAGCGCGAGCTCGCCGGCCTCGACAGCCTCGAGCTGCCGATCGAGCCCCGGAAGTCGTTCGGCGAGCGGATCTGGTCGTCCGCATGGCCCATCCTGGTGGCCGTCACCATCGTCCTGCTCCTGTGGGAGCTCGCGGTCCTGCTCGAGCTCCGGCCAACCTACGTCCTGCCGGATCCGATCACGGTCCTCTCTCGTCTCCTGACCGACCTGACGACCAACGACCTGATCCTGGCCGTGAGCATCACGCTCCGCCGCGCCGCGACGGGATTCGCCCTGGCGCTGGTCATCGGCACGCTCATCGGTCTTGCCATCGTCCGATTCCGGCTGCTGCGTGCCGGCATCGCCTCCCTCATCACCGGCCTCCAGACCATGCCGTCCATCGCCTGGTTCCCGCTGGCCATCCTGGTCTTCGGGCTGTCGGAGGCGGCCATCCTGTTCGTCGTGATCCTGGGCGCCGCACCATCGGTGGCCAACGGTCTCATCTCCGGCGTGGACTACATCCCCCGCGTCCTGATCCGCGCCGGGAAGGTCCTGGGTGCCCATGGCCTCGCCGCGTATCGGTTCGTGATCCTGCCGGCGGCATTTCCATCGTTCATCAGCGGTATGAAGCAGGCGTGGGCCTTCGCATGGCGGTCCCTCATGGCCGGTGAGCTGCTGGTCATCATTGCCGGGCAGCCGTCGATCGGCGTCCGGCTCCAGCTGAGCCGCGAGCTGTCGGACGCGCCGGGCTTGCTGGCCACGATGATCGTCGTTCTGCTGGTTGGGGTGGTGGTTGACCTGGCCGTGTTCGGGACCATGGAGCGGGTCGTCCGCCGTCGCTGGGGTCTCCTCGAGGCGTAACGGGCCGGAACGGGTCGGCCTATGGCACCTCGGCGCGGCTTGGACCGCGGACCCGGCCCAGGCTGCGGTACGCATCCGGCCGCAGGGTCAGCGCTTTAATCTGCTCCGACAGCTCCCCGCTGACCAGGTCCTCGACCGAGACCGACTCGAGGAGATCTCTCAGGCTCGCTCGGACTGCGATCCACACGTCCTGGAGGTGCTCGGCCGGACCGGGGTAGTCGACCTCCTCCGGACGGCGGCCACGGACGTTGGCCATCGGGCCGTCCACGGCGCGAATGACGTCCGCCAAGCTGATGTCCGCTGCCGGTCGACCGAGGCGGAACCCACCGGTCGAGCCGCGCTGGCTCATGACGATGCCGGCGTGCTTCAGCTCGAGGAGGACGTGCTCGAGGAAGTCGAGCGGGATGCCCTGCCGTTCGGCGAGCTGCTCGCGCTTGACGGGACTCCCATCACCGGCAGCAAGCTCTGCCACGGCGCGGAGGGCGTAGTCGGCCCGGGCGGAGACGCGCACTGCCGAGCATTGTGCCACTGCGATCGGTGGGCAATGGTGGAGATGAGGGGACTCGAACCCCTGACCCCCGCGATGCGAACGCGGTGCTCTCCCAGCTGAGCTACATCCCCACGGGGCATGTGACGAGGCGCCCGGCAGGATAGCACGACCCCTCTCACGACCTGCTCGGGCGCCCCATAGAATGAACGGACCGATGACGAACGCCGCCGCAGACGCGCCTGCCATCCGGACCGAGGGACTGACCAAGTCCTACGGTCGCAAGCGCGGCATCATCGACGTCGATCTCGAGGTCCGGCAGGGCGAGATCTTCGGCTATCTCGGGCCCAACGGCGCCGGCAAGTCCACGACCATCCGCCTGCTCCTGGACTTCATCCGCCCGTCGAGCGGCACGGCAAGCGTGCTCGGCCAGCCCGCCCACGGATCCGCGACCAAGCTCCGACGGCAGATCGGCTATCTCCCCGGCGAGATGGCCCTCTACCCACGGATGACCGGGCGCGACCTGCTCCGCTACTTCGCCGCCCTGCGCGGCCTGAAGGATCTGTCGCACGCCGAGG
>DASYGU010000040.1:0-1998 GCA_035999355.1 Candidatus Limnocylindria bacterium
GACGGGGTGGAGCTGGACGTGGACGTCGTCTCGGACGGGACGGCATGGTGCGTGCCCGGCATCCTCGAGCAGCGCGACCCGCCGGGCATCCATTCGGGCGACTCGCTGGCCGTCCTTCCCCCGCAGCGCATCTCGCGTTCCGCCCAGGAGCGTGCCGCCGAAGCGGCCGGGCGGATCGCGCTGGCGCTCGGGGTGCGCGGCATCCTCAACGTGCAGGCCATTGTCCAGGGCGAGCGGGTGGTCGTGATCGAGGCCAATCCACGGGCGTCGCGGACGGTCCCGATCGTGGCCAAGGCCACCGGCCGGGACGTCGTGGCGGCCGCCGTCCGATGCGCGCTCGGATCGTCGCTGGCGGGGGCCGGGCTGACGCCGGGCCTGGCTCCCGATGGACCGATGGTCGCGGTCAAGGCACCGATCGACTCGCTCTGGCGCCTGCCCGGGGTCACCGCCGAGCTCGGTCCCGAGATGCGCTCGACCGGCGAGGTGCTGGGTCTGGGCGAGGACTACGCGGGTGCGCTGCTGTCGGCGGAGGAGGCCGTCGCCGCCCATCGGCCATAGGGAGGCCGCGCGACCCGGCTAGCGGCGCTTGGGCTTGGGCCCCTTTGCGTTCTTGCCGGTCGGGATCGCCATCCGCCGCCGGAGGTAGCCCCCGTAGAAGCCGGCAAAGGCGCCGACCAGCCCATAGAGCAGGACGAGGGCCGCGAGGCTACCGGTAACAGCCAGCGCGGCGGTGATGGTCTCGCCTGACTGGAGCGTGACCATACCTGCGATCACGGCGTGCAGGAGGACTCCGAACACGCCGGCCGCGGTGCCGAACAGCCAGGGCCGCCACCAGCCGAACCAACCGGCGCCGATCAGGAGGCCGTACTGGCCCAGGGTGATGCCGAAGGCGATCATGCCCTGCCGGGCGGTCACCAGCAGCGCGAGCTGGAGGATGGCCCACCCGGCCCCCGCGACGCCCCAGGTCAAGGGATGGTGGGCGAGCAGCCACGCCCCGGCGACGAGGCGACGAAACCGGCCGGTGTACTGGAAGCCCGCCATTGGATCGCCCTTGCCCGGCAGCGGCGGGGCTGGAGGAAAGAGCCTGGCCAGGAAGTTCGGGGGGCGCGGCTCGTTGGCGGTCGAAGCCGCGGCCGCGGTTTCCTCCTCGGGCAGTGGCTGATCGCCCTTCGCCACCTGTCGGGCGCGGCGACGCGCTTTGGCGCGGTCCTGTGCGGAGCGGGATTGCGTGGCGGGCATCGGCCGCGGATTGTACGCGTGAGCTACGCGCACGGTAAGGGGGCATGCCCCAGGATCCCGGCCAGCGCCACCCGGGCGGCGTCGGACTCGTTCTCCTCCGACCGAGGTCGCTCATGCACCTGGACCCTGCCCGCGCTCATCGTCCCATCTCGGGAGGGCTCGCCTTCGCCGTGCTCCTCCTCGGCGCCCTGGTCACGGCCGGGGTCCGCGCGGCGCCCCTGGAGGGGGATCCCGCCCCGCTCGCCTCGGTGGACCACGTCGTCATCTCCGAGGTCATGACCGGCGGGACGAGTGCGTCGGACGAGTTCGTGGAGCTGTACAACCCCGGCTCGACCGCCCGGTCGCTGGACGGGTTGGAGCTCGTCTACGTGACCGCGACCGGGGCGACGGTCACGCGGAAGGCGGTGTGGGATCCCGGCGCCCAGATCGCGGGCCGGTCCCATCTGCTGGTCGCCAACGAGGCCGGAATCTTCGCCGGCGTCGCGGACCTGACCTACGCCAACGGGCTCGCGGCGACCGGCGGCAGCATGGCCCTGCGCGGCGTCGCGGCCTCGACGGCGGTGGACGCGGTTGGCTGGGGCAACGCGACCGGCACCTGGCACGAAGGCACGGTTGCGTCGGCCCCTTCGGCCGGCTCGAGCCTGGAGCGGCTGCCGGGGGGAAGCCAGGGTTCGGGCCAGGACAGCGATCAGAACGCCGTCGACTTCATCGTGCGTGGGGCGCCCGATCCGCGGAACGCGGCATCGTTACCGGTCCCGA
>DASYGU010000047.1:0-1719 GCA_035999355.1 Candidatus Limnocylindria bacterium
CCGAACCCGCGGGCGCGCTGGTAGAGCGGGATGCGGGTCTGCCGGTCGTTCGGCTCGGAGATGGCCCACTGGTTGTTCTGGCAGAAGAAGACGATCGGGGCGTTGTTGACGGCGGCGAAGACGAACGACTCGCTGACGTCGCCCTGGGCGGTCGCGCCGTCGCCGAAGTAGGCGATGACGGCGGCGTCGCGGTCGGGGTCCCCAGTGCCGACCGCTCCGTCGCGCTGGATCCCCATGGCATACCCGGTCGCGTGGAGCGTCTGCGCGCCGATGACGATCGTGTAGAGGTGGAAGTTCTTCTCGTTGGGGTCCCAGCCGCCGTGGTTGACGCCGCGGAAGAGGCCGAGCAGGTTGAGCGGGTCGACGCCGCGGCACCAGGCGACGCCGTGCTCGCGGTAGGTCGGGAATGCGTAGTCCTGCTTCTTCATCGCGCGGCCGGAGCCGACCTGGGCGGCCTCCTGACCGAGCAGTGACGCCCAGATGCCGAGCTCGCCCTGGCGCTGCAACGCGGTGGCCTCGGTGTCGACGCGCCGGATGAGGACGAGGTCGCGGTAGAGGCCGCGCATGTCCTCGTCGGTGAGGTCCTCGACGTAGTGGGCGTAGTCCGCGGCGGCCGCGTTGGCGACGCGCTGGCCCTCGGGGGTGAGCAGCTGAACCATGTCCGGGCCGCCGTCGCCGACGGCCGGCGTCGGGGCGGTGATGTCCGTCATCTCGCTCACGGGAGCTCCTTCTGTGGGCGGCCGATCCAGGGCGCCCGCGTTCCAGGCCGCGGCTCCACCCGGGGTCACCGGAGGGGGCCACGGCAACTCGATGCGAGAGCGGTCTGGGTACGCCCGCACTCGCCGATGAGCCGTTCGAGCCAAATCTATCCGGGCACCCTGGAAATCTCACAATGCGGACGCCCCGGCCCACGCCCACGGCCTGTCAGGCCCTTTTGGTCACGTTGTGGACTGGGTGGTCAGGGTGCAGCCCGATGGGTGCGTCGATACCCCGACCAGAACGCCTGATAGCCGATGTCCACAGCCCGTCGCCACTCCGTCACACCGTCCACAGCGCCACGCCGTGGTCTGGAGCGGCGGTTCGGCCTCCGCCACCGTTGACCCATGGACGGGTGGCAGGCACTGGCCGATGGGCACGGCATCGTGAGTGCCTCGGCGGCGCAGTCGGCCGGGCTGACCACGCGAGAGCTCCGCCTCCTCGTGCGCTCGGAGGCTCTGATGCGGCTCGACCGGGGCTGGTACGCGCTGGCCGATGTGCTCGGCGGGCCGGCGGACTCGCCGTGGGACCGGCGGCGCCGGCTTCACGCACTCAGGGCGCGCGCGGTCATTCGGGCCTACGAGGGACGGGTCGCCGCCAGCCACCACACGGCCCTCGTGCTGTGTGACCTGCCCACCTTTGCCGCCGACCTCCGGCAGGTGCACGTGACGCGGGTCGACGATGGCCAGTTCCGTCGCCGACCCGGGCTGACCGTCCATGAGCAGACCCACGGTGCGACCCCCTCGGACGGCAGGGTCGGTGTGGCCACGGCGATCATGGGCACCGGCCGGATCAACGGGCAGATGGCAGGGCTCATCGCGGCCGACGCGGCGCTGCATCGACAGCTGGTGACGCACGATGACCTCGTGGCGGCGGCGCGAAGCCTTGTCGGACCCGCATCGGCCCTGGCGCGCCGCGTCGCGCTCCTCGCGGATGGGCGCGCGGAGTCACCAGGAGAGACCC
>DASYGU010000064.1:0-1608 GCA_035999355.1 Candidatus Limnocylindria bacterium
GCCCGTATCGCCGGTCCAAGGTGGAGACTGCGCAAACCGGTGCGCAGTTTTTCTGTATTCGGACGAGGTTGAGTCCGTGGATCACCTGGCCGAGGTCCTGTTCCAGCTCTTCGTCCTGCTGGCCGCGACCAAGATCGGCGACGAGCTGTTCAAGCGCATCGGCCAGCCGCCGCTGGTCGGGGAGATCCTGGCCGGCGTGATCGTCGGCCCCGCGCTGCTGGGCTGGTACCAGATCACGCCCGAGACCGAGCTGTTCGCGCAGATTGGCGCCGTCCTGCTGCTGTTCGAGGTTGGCGTCCACACCCGGGTCGGAGACCTGGTGCGGGTCGGCGGGACGGCCGTGACGGTCGCCGTGCTGGGTGTCGTCCTGCCGTTCATCGGTGGCTTCGCGGTGGCGACCGCCATGGGCTTCTCGATCGAGGGCCGCGTGTTCCTGGCCGCCGCCCTGACCGCGACCTCGGTGGGCATCACCTCGCGGGCGCTGGACCAGCTCGGGGCGCTGAAGACGGGCTCGGGCAGGATCGTGCTGGGTGCGGCGGTCATCGACGACGTGTTGGCCATGCTGATCGTGGCCGTTGCGGTGGGGATGGCGAGCGGCGGCGTGGACGCCGGCGACATCCTGCTGACGTTCGGGCTGGCGGCCGCGTTCATCGTGATCGTCCTGGTGGCGGGTACCGGCATCCTGTCCCGACGTCGCTCGCTCCTGACCGAGCCGCGCTTCGCGGAGACCCCGCTCCTCCCGGGCATGATCCTCATGCTCGGTCTGGCCGCGCTGAGCGCAGCCATCGGCCTGGCGGCGATCATCGGTGCCTTCCTGGCCGGGATGGTGGTCGGCGAGTCGTCGGAGCGGGAAGCGCTCGAGAAGGAGACGGCGCCCATCGCCGCGCTCTTCACCCCGTTCTTCTTCGGCTTCGTGGGTGCCCAGATCGACATCACGGTGTTTGGAACCCCATCGACCGTCGCCCTCCTGCTGGGCATCACCGCGCTCGCGATCGTCACCAAGTTCGCCGGCGCATTCCTCGGGGCGTTGCGGGTTGGCCGCGAACGGGCCCTGCTCATCGGCTGGGCCATGGTCCCGCGCGGTGAGGTGGAGATCATCGTTGCCGGGCTGGCCCTGGCGGCCGGCGCATTCGGTCCGGACCTCTACCTGGTGGTGGTGGGGATGGTGGTCATCACGTCCCTGGTGGTCCCGCCCTTCATGCCGCGGCTCGTGCGCCGGGCCGAGCCGGGGATCGGTATCGCGCAGGCGGCCGCGGAATAGCAGGAGGCCCCTCGCGGACGAGGGGCCTCCATCGGCTTCAGATTGTGGGGCTTCATCCCACTCGTCGGTTACTCGCCGCCGGGCGTAATCGGGACCTCCGGCGCGGCAAAGTCATCGCCGGTCGTATCACCGTCGATCCCCGAAAGCGCCTCTTCCCAGATGGCGCTGTTGAACGCCGCGTCGTCCGGTGGTCCGGTCAGGATCCCGGCCGCGCTGGCCGTATCCACGGTCTGGGTGAGCTCTCCCTCATCCAGGTGGCCGATGCCGGCCTCGGCCGGCCAGACCAGCTTGTTGATCTCGTTCATCATCCAGGCCAGGTGGCCCGCTTCCCAGATGCTGCCCCGATC
>DASYGU010000176.1:0-11018 GCA_035999355.1 Candidatus Limnocylindria bacterium
TAATCTCGATCAGGTCGAAGTCGGCCAGTGGGATGCCGACCTTGTCCACCAGGCGCTGGACGCCCTCGATCGGGGCCTCGAACAGCCACTCCGGGGCGACGTCGGCCTGGGCATAGCCGGTGATCCGTGCCATGGGCGTCAGGCCGTCCCGCTCCACCGCCTCCGACGAGGCGAGGACGAGGGCCGCGGCGCCATCGGTGATGCCCGGCGAGTTGCCCGCAGTGACGGTTCCGTCGCCATCGGTCTGGAAGGCAGGCTTGAGGTTAGCCAGGGCCTCGGCAGAGGTGTCCGCTCGCGGGCCCTCGTCGGTGTCCACGATGATCGGTCCCTTCTTGCCGGGCACTTCGACCGGGACGATCTCGTCGGTGAAAGCGCCGGACACCTGGGCGGCGAGCGCGCGCTGGTGGGAGCGGAGGGCGAACGCGTCCTGGGCCTCGCGGCTGACGTTGTGCTTGGCCGCGACCCGCTCGGCGTGGATGCCCATGTGGACGTCGCAGGCGGAGCACCACAGGCCGTCGTACACGGTGGCGTCCACCAGCTCCTGGTTGCCGAGCCGGTAGCCGGCCCGGGCGCCCGGCAGCAGGTACGGGCCGAGGTTCATGTTCTCCATCCCACCGGCCACGATCACGTTCGCGTCGCCGGCCCGGATGGATGCCGCGCCCAACATCACGGCTTTCAGGCCGGAGCCACAGACCTTGTTGATGGTCGTCGCGCTGACCCCGTCGGGGAGGCCCCCCTTGCGCGCCGCCTGGCGAGCGGGCGCCTGGCCTGCCCCGGCCTGGATGACCTGGCCCATGAACACCTCGTCCACGAACGTGGGGTCCACGCCCGAGCGCTCGACCGCAGCCCTGATGGCGACCGCGCCGAGATCGGTCGCGGGCACGGTGGAGAGGCCGCCCCCGAACTTGCCGATCGGCGTCCGGGCGGCGGACAGGATCAGGACGTCGGTCACGCCGACATGGTACCCGGGGTGCTGAGGCCAGCGGGATACCCACCTCGCTCAGAACGAGACGTGACTGAGGCCGCAGACGACTTCGTCGAGCCGATAATCGAACCGCGGCTGGCCCATGCTGACTCCTCCCAGTGAGCGGACCTGCCCAAGAGGGCCGCACCGAGGTCGATGAGTGGACCTGAGGATCGTGGAACGGGCGCAGCAAGGCGACCAGGAGGCATTCGCCGAGATTGCCCATGCCATCGCCGCACGGCTCTATGCGGTCGCCTATCGCATCCTCCGCGACCACGACCGAGCCGATGACGCTGCCCAGCACGCCATCGTCGCTATCTGGCGCGACCTGCCAGGACTTCGCGACCCCGATCGATTCGAGGCCTGGGCGTACCGGATCCTCGTCAACAGCTGTTACGCCGAGGCACGCCGCGCGAAGAGGGCGCATGAGATTCCCGGGTTCGGCGCGGATCCCACGGCGCCCGATGACGTGATGACGGTTGCCGACCGAGACCAGCTCGAGCGCGGATTCAGCCGTCTGTCTGCGGATCAACGCGCCGTGCTCGTTCTCCAGCATTACCTCGACCTGGGGCTGCCCGAGATCGCCGAGCTGCTCGGCGTCCCGCTGGGCACGGTGAAGTCCCGGAGCCATGCCGCCCGTCAGGCGATGCGCGCTGCGCTCGAAGCCGACGCTCGCCAAGCCAAAGGAGCCCAGCCGGCATGAGTGGCAACGGCCGACTCTTTACCGATGGCGCCGTCGATCGCGTGCTCGAGCGCTGGCTTTCGGACGGTCCTACTGACATGCCCGATCCCTCGCTCGACGCGGCGCTGCGGGCGGTCGCCGTGACACCGCAGCGCCACTGGCGCGGTCGACTCGTCCGCTTTGCCGGTGCCTCGCCGCTTGTCCCCGTTGGCCTGACGCTGGTCGCCTTCGCCGCCGTCGTAACGCTGGGCATTGGTTTCACGCAGGTGCTGCCGATCCCGGGCACCGAGGCAACGCCAACTCCTGGTTTCACTGATACGCCGACCCCGCCCCCCACCAACCGGCCGTCGGGATCGGTCGTGTACACGAACGAGGAGGACGGCTACGAGCTGACGCTGCCGGCGCGTTGGACCCCGGACGACTTCTTCTCCAATCCGCCTGGGACGATGCGGTTTGGCGCCGCCCACAGCGACGGCGATCCCAGTGGCTTCGGCGCCTTGACCGTGAGCATCGGCAGCACCGACGGGACCGTCTACGACTGCGCTCCCTCCCTGTGCCGGCCTATCGTTGCGACCACGATCGACGAGCTGGACGCCGCAGTCGAAAACGACAGCATCGTGGTCGAAACGCCGATGATCACAACGGTCGATGTCGATGTGACACTGGACGGCGAGCCAGCTCGCCTGGAGTACGTGACCTTCGCCGGCGGACTGATCGAGCAGGGTGCGCAGTTCCATCACCTCTTCGCCATTCACAACGGACGCCCCGTCGTCCTCTCGTTCGACAAGTACGCGTATGGCTTAGGGCAAGAGTCGAACGACATCGGTTGGGTCGAGGCACTCATCCAGGGTTTCCGATTCCTTAATCGCCACGAAGGCCCCTCCCCGAACCCCGACGACTCCGACCAGACGACGTGGAAGACCGTCGAACTCGCGAACGCCGGGTTTACTGTTGCCATTCCGTCGGACTGGGTAGTCGACGCCGGTGATGACCCGGCGGTGGTCACCCTTCGTGGCACGAGTGGAAGCGTCCGGGTCCGAGCTGGCGATCAGAGCGGTCACATATCGATGTGTCTAACCCTGGCGCCCTGCCAGCTGGTCGAGGCTCGTTCGATGGACGATCTCATCAGGGTCGTTCGCGGTGAGTACCGCGTCCATTGGCTGAGCGAGTACAACCTGACCGATGAAAGGGTAATCGTCGACGGCGTCGACGCGGCCCGTGTCACCCTGAGCCCCCGGGGAGGCATTAGCGGCCCCGGCACGTCGCGATACCTCGTCTTCGTCCGGGATGAGCGAGCTGTGATCCTGGAGTGGAGGCCAACCTTCTCTGGGACGGGGCTGTGGAACGAGATCATCTCAGGTCTCCGCTTCATCGACTGAGCCCGCGGAACCGAGCGCGGCGCGGATAATCGAACCGATCCGCAGTGCCCCGCATCGTACCGACTGAGCGGGCCTGCCCAAGAGGGCCGCACGAGGTACTGACGTGGAGCGGAGGCTCGTGGAGCTGGCCCAGCGGGGAGACCAGAAGGCGTTCTCCGAGATCGCCTTCTCCGTCAGCCCGCGCCTGTTCCCCGTCGCCCAGCGCATCCTCCGCGACTACCAGCGGGCCGAGGATGCCACGCAGCAGACCCTCGTCCAGATCTGGCGCAAGCTCCCCAATCTGTCGGACCCCGATAAGTTCGACGGTTGGGCGTATCGGATCCTGGTCAACACTTGTTACGCCGAAGCCCGAAAGAACAAGCGGCATCCCGACGACCTGCGCCTCCTCGAGACGGATCGCGCCAGCGCCGACCATGCGCTCAGCGTCGCGGACCGCGACATGCTGGAACGCGCATTCGATCGCCTGCCAGCCGAGCAGCGGGCCGTGCTCGTCCTCCAGTACTACCTCGACCTGGGCCACCCGCAGATCGCGGACATGCTGGGCGTGCCACTGGGAACGGTGAAGTCGCGTGCCTCGAGCGGGCGCCTTGCGCTCCGAGCCGCACTGGAAGCCGACGCACGGGCCGGTATTGGTGGAGTGGCACGATGACCGACCGCGGACGACCGATGACCGAGTCCGAGCTCGATCGGCTGCTTGGTACCTGGCTCGCCGAGGGTGCCGCAGCCACGCCAGATCGCATCGCCGAGCACGCGATGCTGGAGATCGCCACGACGCCACAGGAAGGAACGCGGTGGTCGTTGTTCTGGGCGTCGATGACCAGCGCGCCCGTGGCCTGGTCTGCGGTCGCCATCCTCGCGGTCGCCGTCGGCCTGGCCATCCTTGTCGGCCCGCGTTTGGCCGAACCCACCCCGACGCCCACCCCGAGTCCGAGCGCCAGCCCGACGGCAAGTCCTGGCGCCACCGCCACGCACCAATCGGCGACCGCTGTCGGTCGAATCGACTGGGTCCGAATCGAGTCCGAGCGCCGAGTCTTTCCGACGAGTCCGTATGGGGGTCAGATCCTGGGCTGGGAGCCTACCGAGGATTTCGAAGTCGCCGGCGTATACCTGTCAATGGATGGCACAAACTGGCAGCCGACCGATGCACCGCCTTGGGGACTGTCCCCGGAATTCCTGAACCGGGATAACCCCACCCAGGTGGCGTACTCACCGGATGGATACGGAACGTCCATGGGCCCGGACTCCTCGCGCCAGATCATTTATCGAGACTGGACCGACAACCCCGGCGACCCGGTCATCTTCCAGCTAGACCGCGACCGGTGGCTCCCGATCGTGCTCCCATCCACGGCGCCGCCCCCGACCGAGGGATTGAGGATCTACGGCAGCAGGATCCAGGGTGCGGCTGCCCTGGACGAGTCGAACTGGATCGCCCCCGTGATGCATTTCGTCGAAGTTCCGTGGGCAGACATCCTGGGTGGGGATCTCGCGGACGCGTGGCCGATGTGGAAGGAGGATGCCCAGCGCCTGGAGATTCACGAGCCCGGTGGCGACCCGTTCGGCAGCGCAGGGCTGGTGAACCTGACCGTTGAACTGGTCGAGGGAGATCCGCCGGTCATCGAGTTCCGTGACTCGGAGACCGGGGACCTTGTCCACGTGGTTCCCGCGACCTTGCCTGGCTGGTCGCCTGAAGCGCTTGTCACGGCACTCCGTGGGTGGGGCCTGTTGGACTACTCCTTCGTCGTCAGCCGCAACGGGGAAATCCGCGTCGTCCGCCCACCCTGGACCATGGGCGAAGACTGGACCGACATCCGGGTCGTCACCGCTTTCGGCCGCTATTACACGATCACCCTGCCCCTGGGCGAGGGCTACTCGTCGACGGACATCCATCTCTGGGAGTCCGAGGATGGGATTTCGTGGACCCTGCTGGACACCCCCCAGTTGTGGACGGGGACGCTGGAGTGGGCCGAGATCGTCGGCGGTAACGACCAGCTGCTGATCATCCCGCACGACTTCGAGGGGAGCTCGCCGATGTCGGTGTCGGCCGATGGTCGGACCTGGAGCGAAGCGGTGCTCGGTGACTCAACCGCGGGCCTGTTCTCCCCGACGAGCACCGACTTCGGCTGGCTGGGGAATGGGTTCGACCAGACCGCCATATCGGCCGACGGTATGAACTGGGAATGGATCGACCTCCCCGACCTGCCGGCCGAGCCGTCGGTGACCTACATCAATGGGATCTTCTTCTACGGACCGGAAGACGTGGGAAACGGTCGGTTTGCCACGTGGGTGGGCCATCTGGCCGACTGAGCCGCCGCTCGCGCAGGTGGTCGGGAAAGTGAGGCTATTTCCGAACCGATTGGGGCGGTCCGGCATCGTTCTCGGCATGAACCGATCATTCGATCGTCGGCTGAGCTTCCTCGGCGGCTGTGTGGTGGCTGGCGTTCTCCTCGCGCTCGTGGCGCAGGTCGCGATATCACCCAGGGAACCGACGGGGTCAGGGCTGGCCCCGGGCGCGCTCGCCGGACCCGCGGTTGGAGTCTCGCCCATACCCGTGATCGCAACGGAGTCTGCCGACGCCGCCCGAGTCTTCGCCGAGGCGGGGTTCCAGCTCGTCCTCCCCGCGGGCTGGTCGGTGAACGAGGAAGGCGCTGATGCGGTGGTGATCTCCGGGCCTGGCCGCAGGATGCTGGTGCGGATCGGCGATGCGGCAGGACATCTACCGAACTCATGCCTGAGGGCGGATCGACTTGGGTTTGAGCAGTGCTCGGCGGTGGTGGTCGATGTGCTGGACGACTTCAAGAACACCTTCTGCGATGGATGCCTGGCATCATCCCGGCCTGACTCGCTGGCCGGCGAAGCGGCCAGCCGGGTCCGGATATCGGGTTATGAATACGTCGCGGCGTTGCACGACGGGCGGCCGTATGTCGTGCGATTTCGCATGACCTACGCGTTCCAGCCCAGCGCTCCGGGGGTCCCGAGCTGGGAATCGATCCTGGACACCTTCCAGTTCGTCGACGCGCACGCGGGAAGCGTCTTCCAGAGGGAGCTCCAGCTCGCGGGCTTGTCGCTCGCCCTTCCGGAGGGCTGGGAACGATGCCACGAGACAAACGAGTTCGTCTTCCGACCGGCCGCCGCATGCGCGGAAGCGGCATCGCGACCGTACTGGGTTAATTCGACGCCGGAGCCATCCGTGACGGTCAGGCTCGGGACAACCGGAGAGCCTCCGACGTATTGCGTCGGAGTCGACTCCGCCTGCCAGTACCCGGCGAGTGGGGAGTGCCAAACCACGGGTGCGTGCACCGACGTCGATGTCGCGAGCCTCTCGAATCTGTGGAGCGCGCTCAGCCGCGAGGACGCGCTCCGCTGGGCCGACTCCGAGCAGCGCGATATCGAGATTGACGGCGGGCCGGGTCGCGTCGTGCACGTGAGTCGGGAGCTCCGGGAGGGCGAAATCACGTACGAGAAGACATGGCTCCTGACGATCCGAGAACGACCCTACGTCTTGATCTTCGCCGCCCCATCCGGGTCGATGCCCGACGGATGGGTGCAAGACATCATCTCGAGTGCCGACTTCGCGAATCCCCCGGGCGGCCAGTCCACATGGGAGACGTTTACCGCCGCCGAGGCCGGTTTCGCCATTGACCTGCCTCAGGACTGGGTCGAAGAGCCGACCAATGATCCGCAGCTGGTTTGGGTGCATGGCGGCGGCGGAGGCTTGCGCGTGCGGGTCGGCGACGAGACCGGGGAGATCCTGAACTGCGATATCCCGGCCGGCTCAACGTGCCAGTCCGTGCATGTCGAATCCGTCGAAACGCTTGTCGACCTCATGACGCCCCCACCGGGCACGACCTTCTACGGTCCGGGGACGGCGAACATGAACCGTCGCCCCGTCTTGCTCGGATCAATACCGGCGGTTCAAGTGCGAATCGCGACGTGGGCGGTCGGCCCATCGGCTCATCCGACGACGCGGTACTACGTGGTCGCCGTGGTCGGCGGCCGTCCGGTCATCATCAAATGGGAGCCTGGGTCGCTCCACGGTGTGGGATTCCAGCGCCTGCTGGAGGGGTTCCGCCTCTTGAACTGACGTGAAGCGATGTGGACCGGCGCTGAGTTAGGCGGGGACGCCGTCGTCCTCGAACAGGCGGTCGATCTGGGCCGGCCAGTTCTCCTGCACGACCCGGAGCTTGGTCTTCAACGTGGGGGTCAGCTCCCCGTTCTCCTCGGACAGGGCGCGGGGCAGGAGCGCAATCCGCCGCGGGCGCTCGAAGACGGCGAAGTCCTCGAGCAGGTCGCGCACGTCGCCCTCGATGAGCTGGCGGACGGCCTTCTCCTCGATCAGCTGCTCGGGCTCCATGCCATCAAGCCCGTTTGCCTCCGCCCACGGCTTGAGCTCGTCAAAGTTGGGCGCGATCAGCGCGCCGGTGTACGGGTGCCGGTCACCCAGGATCACCGCCTGGGCGATGTACTTGCTGGCGGACAGTGCGGCCTCCATCGGTCCGGGTGAGACGTTCTTGCCGTTGGCCAGGACGATGATGTTCTTCAGCCGATCGGTGATCTTGATCCGACCGATGGGATCCAGCTCCCCGACGTCCCCGGTGTGGAACCAGCCGTCGGGGTCGATGGCCTTCGCTGTCTCGTCGGGCTGGTTCAGGTAGCCGAGCATGATCTGCGGCCCGCGGACCTGGATCTCGCCCGTCTCGGGGTCGATCCGGACCTCGGTCGCAGGCGCGGGTCGGCCGACCGTCCCGAACACGAAGTCGTCGGGCCGGTTGATGGACACGAGCGGGCTCGTCTCGCTCAGCCCATAGCCCTCGAGGATGAGGATGCCCAGCGCATAGAAGAACTCCCCGACCTCGCGCGACAACGGGGCGGAACCGGACACGAAGTAGCGGACTCGTCCGCCCGTGCGCGCCTTGACGCGGTGGTAGACGAGCTTGTCCGCGATGGCGTGCTGGACCTTGAGGCCAAGGCCATCCGCCCGCCCGGCGACGTGGTTCTCGTAGCGCTTCCGGCCGACGTCGATCCCCCAGTGGAAGATCCGCTTCCGCATCGGTGGTGACGACTCGACCGACGCGAGGACCCGGCCGTATACCCGCTCGTAGAAGCGGGGCACCGCGGCCATGACCGTGGGCTGGACCTCGACCATGTTGTCGGCCAGCCGCTCGATGAGCGACTCGGCGTAGACGACCGTGGACCCGTGTGCGAGCGGGATGATCTCGCCGGTCAGGCGCTCGAAGATGTGTGACAACGGCAGCCAGGACAGGAAGATGTCAGCCTCGTAGAAGTCGACGATCTGGACCGCCGCCTCGTAGTTGTAGAGCAGGTTCCCGTGACGAATCATTGCGCCCTTTGGCTGCGCAGTGGTACCCGAGGTGTGGATGACCGTGGCCAGATGCTCCCGGTCGATCGCGCGCCAGCCGGCCGCCCAAGCCGCCCGCTGGGCCTCATCCGGCTCACGGCCCGACAGCTCCTCCAGGGTCAGCGTCCCTGCTGGCGGCTTCCCCGACGTGTCGAACGTGATGACGTGGCGCAGGGTCGGGACCTGGGACCGGATGGACTCGACCTTGTTCGCCTGCTGCGCGTTTTCGACGAACACGGCCACCGCGCCCACGTTGTTCAGGATGAACGCCGCCTGGCCGGCTTCGGTCTGGGGGTAGATGGGGCAGGACACTGCGCCCAGCGCCCAGCTGGCGATGTCCGCCACCAGCCACTCGGGACGGGTGCGTGACATGATGCAGACCGAGTCGGAGTCCTTCACGCCCAGGCCCTTGAGCCCGAGAGACGTCCGCGTGATCCGGTCCCAGAACTCGGCGTACGAGTTGCTCCGCCAACCACCGTCCTTGGGCAGCTTCCAGCGAAGTGCCTCCTTGTCCGGAATGCGCTCGACCGACCGATGAATGAGCTCCACCACGTTCCGGGCCTTCTCGGACTCGGGCAGGAGAAGGGCCTCGATCTCGTTCCGCATCAGCTTGCCGCCCGCGGGTGTGGCAGCGGGGCCGGTGGCAGCCGACGGCGTGGGCGTGGCAGTCGTGGTCATCGGTCCTTCCTCTCGTCCGGGGGCGCGGGGCTGGGCTAGCCGATCTTATTCCCCTGCTCGTCGTACCGATAGAACCCGCGCCCGGTCTTCCGACCCAGGTGGCCGCCGGCCACCATCTGGCGGAGAAGCGGCGCGGCGCGGAACTTCGGGTCGCCAAAGCCACGGTACAGGACGTCCATCACGTTGAGCATCACGTCCACCCCGACGAAGTCGGCCAGCTCGAGGGGCCCCATCGGATGGTTCAACCCGAGCCGGGCCCCGGTATCGATCTCGTCGGCCGTGCCGGTCCCTTCGGCCAGGGCGAACACGGCCTCGTTGATGAACGGGCCGAGCATCCGGTTGACGAGGAAGCCGGGATAGTCCTTGGACGTGATGACCGTCTTGCCCAGCTCGTCGGCGAACGCGCGGCACGCCTGCTCGGTCTGGTCCGAGGTCTCGAGCCCACGGATGATTTCGATCAGCTTCATGACCGGCACGGGTGAGAAGAAATGGAGACCGATGAACCGGTCCGGCCGATCGGTGGCGGTCGCCAGCGCGGTGATGCTGATCGACGAGGTGTTGGACGCGAAGATCGCGTCCAGGTCGGCGGCGTCGGTGACCGCGGTCCATGACTCGCGCTTGATGGCCTCGTCCTCGAAGACCGCCTCGATCACGATGTCGTGGCCCGCGACACCATCCACGCCGACCGCGGTCGAGATGCGCCCGAGGGTCGCGTCGGCCTCGTCCTGTGCGAGGGGGCCCTTCTCGACCAGGCGGGCGAGATTGCCGGCGATCCGCTGCCGGCCGGCGATGGCCAGGTCCTCGGTCCGGTCGGCGATGGTGACCTGCTTGCCGGCCGCGGCGCTGACCTGGGCGATGCCGTGGCCCATCAGGCCCGCACCCAGGACGTAGACCCGCTCGAGGCTCATCGGCTCAAGCGTACCAGCGCGGTCGTCGACGGTCGGGGGGTCAACCGAGCAGCCGGTCGGCGGCCGCGAACGGATCCTCGCGCCGCTCGGCGACCGCCGCCACGGCGTCGTCCCAGCCGGGTGCATGGAGGGCGCGGTCGTGGGCCCGGCTGGCGAGCGCGCGACGGAGCAGCTCGGTCGCGCGGGCCAGATCCCGCTCCGGAGTCCGCTGCCGCCGATGTGCCTCGATCGCCTCGCGGAGCGTTTCGACGCCCTCCCCGGTCGTGGCCGAGGTCAGGAGGACCGGTGGCGCCGGCCGGGCCACGCGGCCGCCGGCCGTGGACAGCATGGCCTTCAGCTGCCGCGCGGCTTGATCCGCGCCGGGCCGGTCGCTCTTGTTGACCACCACCACGTCCGCGATCTCGAGCAGGCCGGCCTTGATGGCCTGCACCTCGTCCCCCATCTCGGGCACCTCGACGACGACCGTGGTCTCGGCCAGGGTCGCGATCTCGACCTCGGACTGACCCGCGCCCACGGTCTCGATGAGCACCGGGTCGTAGCCGCCCGCGTCGAGCGCGGCCGCGGTCAGCCAGGTCGTGGCCGCCAGGCCACCCAGGGCCCCGCGCGATGCCATCGAGCGGACGAACACCCCATCGTCGCCGACGTGGTCCATCATCCGAATCCGGTCGCCCATGATCGCGCCGCCGGTCAGCGGGGAGCTGGGGTCGACGGCGATCACGCCCACCCGGCGTCCCTGCGCCCGCCAGGCGCGAATCAGCGCATCGACCAGCGTGGACTTGCCGCTCCCCGGCGGGCCGGTGATCCCGACCAGGTGCGCGCCATGGCCCGCGGCGAACACCGCGCCACGGTCTGACGCGTCCAGGGCACCGTCCTCCAGATCGGTCAGGAGCCGGGCCAGCGCCAGGCGGTCCCCCTCCTGCGCCTCCCGCAGCCGTTCCGCGAGGTCAGCCACGCGGGCGGGCGTGGTCCCGGAAGTAGGTCGCGACCTGGCCGATGGTGGTCCCCGGTCCGAACACCTCGGCCACCCCGGCGGCCTTGAGCTTCGAGATAT
>DASYGU010000290.1:0-4169 GCA_035999355.1 Candidatus Limnocylindria bacterium
TGGGAGGTCCACGTCCACAACGTCGGGCGCAACCAGTCCGAGTTCATCCGCGCCTACGGTGAGCGGGTCCTGCCCCAGCTCAAGCTCGGCTGATGGGTTCGCCACTGGCCTCCACCACGGTCCAGGTGCGGGATGGCCGCAGCCTGGACGTCTACCTCGGCGGCGACACGGACGGCGCGCGGGGCACGATCCTCTACCACCACGGCAGCCCAAGCTCCGGGATCCAGGGACCGGGCATGGCCGCGGCCTGTGCCGAGCGCGGCCTGCGGCTCGTCAGCTCCAGCCGGGCCGGCTACGGGAGCAGCAGCCGACGGGAAGGCCGATCGGTGGCCGACGTGGTCGAGGACGCCACCGACCTTCTGGACGCCCTGGACGTGGAACGGGCCTGGGTGCTCGGCTGGTCCGGTGGCGGGCCCCACGCCCTGGCCTGCGTGGCCTTGGCTCCCAATCGATTCCCGGGGGCGGCACTGATCGGCGGCGTGGCGCCCTACCCGGCGGAGGGCATCGACTGGTTCGAGGGCATGGGGCCGGAGAACGTTGAGGAGTTCCAGGCCACGCTCGCCGACCCGGAGAACAGTGTCCGCTCCGCGGAGCGGGACTGGCCGCAGTGGCGGGATGTCACTGGCCCCGAGATCGCCGAAGCCTTCGGTGGGCTTATCGACGACGTGGACCGCGGCTCACTGACCGGGGAGTTCGCCGAATTCGTAGCCGCCGGCAGCCGCGAGGGGCTCCGTGAGGGCTACTGGGGTTGGGTCGACGACGACTGGGCGTTCACCAAACACTGGGGATTCGACCTGTCCTCGATCGGCGTGCCCGTGCACGTGTGGCAGGGAGGCCACGACAAGATGGTGCCCTTCAACCACGGGGCCTGGCTGTGCGACCACATCCCGTCGGCCTGCCGCCATCTCCACCCCGAGCATGGGCACCTGACCCTGGCCGTGGATTCGCTGGGCCTCATCTTCGACGAGCTCACGGCGCCGCCGGCCCCCTGACCGATGAGCCGGCTCGGCCAGCTGGCCAGACCGATGATCGGCCGGTCGCCCGATGAGGCGCACCGGGACTCGACGCCGCTCGAACTGCTCTTCGACCTCGTGTTCGTGGTGGCCGTCGCCCAGGTCAGCAGCGAACTGCACCACGGGCTGTTCGTCGGCGACATCGGGCGCACCGTCTTCCAGTACGTCTTCGTGTTCGGGGCCATCTGGTGGGCCTGGATGGGCTTCACCTGGTTCGCCTCGGGCTACGACACCGATGACGTCGTGTATCGGCTGGTCGTGTTCGTCCAGCTCGGCGGGGCGCTGGTCCTGGCCGCCGGTGTCCCGGCCGCGTTCGAGAACAGCGACTGGCGGATCGTGCTCGCCGGCTACGCGATCATGCGGCTGGCCCAGGTCTACCTCTGGCTCCGCGTCGCGCGCGACGATCCCCCCAACCGCCCCGGCGCCCTGCGCAACGCGGCGGGGATGAGCCTCCTCCAGGTGGGATGGATCGTCCTCGTCCTGAGCACCCCCGGGTGGTTCGTCGCCGGATTCATGGTCCTCTTTGCCTTCGAGCTGGCGGTGCCCATCTGGGCCCAACGCGCATCCCGATCCCCGTGGCACCCGGAGCACATCACCGAGCGCTACGGACTGTTCACGATCATCGTCCTGGGCGAGTCGATCCTCTCGGCATCGCTCGCCGTGGCCTCCCTCAGCCGGGCGGGGCTGACCCTCGAGCTGATGAGCATCCTGTTTGGTGGCCTCGTCACCGTCCTCGCCATGTGGTGGCTGTACTTCGAGCTCCCGATCCGCGAACGCACCTCGCTCCGTGCCGGGTTCGCGTGGGCGTACGGCCATATGCCGATATGGGCGGCGGCTGCGGCGGTCGGCGCCGGGCTCGCGGTCGCGATCGAGCAGGCCACCGGACTGGGGGCGCTCGATGCGGTGGGGGCGGGATACGCGGTCACGATCCCGGTGGCGATCTACCTCGGCGGCCTCTGGCTCATCCACGAGAACGTACGGGTAGACGGCTGGCGCGAGGCCGTGCCGGTCGTGGTCGCGATCGCCGCGATCCTCATCGTTCCGCTCACCGGCTGGGGGGTGCTTCTCACGGGCCTCGTGCTGTCTGCATTGCTCGGGTATAAGTTGGCAAGCCATGGGAAAGCCGACATCGGAGAACCAGCGGCGGCTTGATGCCGCCGCGATGACGGCCCGGGTCCGGCGCGCGGCCAACGTGGTTGGGGTGGCGGTGATTGCCTGGATCGTCCTGTTCTTCCTGAGCTCGGACGTCGTTTCGCTTCGCGCTGACAGCCCCTGGTCCGAGGACCCGGCGGACCTCGTCGTGTCGCTGACCTTCCTGCTGCTCGGGGTGGTCGGCCCGGTCACCTTCGTCCGGGTTCAGCGCGATGCCGAATCGTCCGTGATGCGACCGCGAACAGCCGACGACGTCATGCGTGGCCTGTACGTGGCACTCGGGACCATCACGGTGGCCGATGCCACCATGCTCTTGGCGTGGGTGGACTCGGCACAGGCAGGCGGCATGGCCTCGATTGGATTCGTGCTGGCAATGCTGCTGGGCACTTCGATCGCCACCGCGGGAGTGGCCGGAGTCGTGGTGTATCGCGCCGCGCGGGTCTCGAGCAGTTGGCGTCAGTCGATCGACCGTGAGGAACGCGACGCGTTGGACGACATCGTGGCATTCACCCTCCGCATCCGGCCACTGCGCACCTCGGCCGTCGCCTTCGCCGGGTTCCTGAATGGGCGGTTCAGCCCGCGCCGCCATCGCTGGGCGTTCGCCACCCTCGTGGCCGTCGGCTTTGGGCTCGGCTACAGCACCTGGCACCTGCTGGTGGAAGGCCCAGCGCCGAGCGCCAGTGCTTCGTTCACGGTCCTCATCGTGTTCGCGTCGTTCGGCGCGGCCGCAGTCCTGGCCGGATGGATCGCCTTTGGCGGCTACCTCCGACTCGTTCGTCGAGTATCCGACTGACGCGGACCTAGTCGATCGCGAACCAGACCCGAACGCGTCGGGTCACGGTCAGGTCCCCTGCCGCGACCTCGGTCGGCGCGCCTGCGCTGTCGGCCATGGCGGCCATCGCCCGCATCCGGGGCATCGGCGCCATGCCGCCGTCCTCCTCCTCGACCCGGATGACGGCGCCCAGCGCAACCTTCGCGGCGCGGGCGAGCGCCTGCGCCTTCGCGTGTGCGGCGGCGAACGCGGCCACCAGTGCCTGATGCTCGGCCGCGGACGGGTCTGACGCGCTCATCTGGGCACCCTGGACCTCGTTCGCGCCGGCGGTCACTACCCCGTCCAGGACCTCGCCCAGGCGGCTCAGGTCGCGGACCTTGATCGTCATCGGGCGCGCGACGCGATAGCCGATCAGCTTCTGTCCCCGGCGGTAGTCGTATTCGGGGCTGATCGAAACGTCCGGCGCGTTGATGTCGCCCTCGGCGATCTCCAGCTCGCGGAGCGCGCCCAGCACCGCGGACGAGCGAAGGACCACGTCGTCCCGGGTCGGGGCGAGCTCTTTTCCCTGGCCGCTGACCGCCAGCGAGACAAGGGCGAGGTCCGGCGCCACGGTGGCTTCTCCGTCGGCGGTCACGACGATCGCCCGACGCATCTGGTCCTTCATGTCGTCTCCTTCATTCCGCGGTTTCCCAGACCGTCGCGATCCCCTGGCCGACGCCGATGCACATGGTGGCCAGCCCGTAGCGTGACCCGCGTCGGCGCATCTCGTGGGCGAGCGTCGCCACCAGGCGGGCACCGGATGCTCCGAGCGGATGACCGATGGCGATGGCCCCACCGTTGACGTTGACCTTCTCCGGATCAAGCCCCAGCTCGCGCATGACGGGTAGTGCCTGGGCGGCGAAGGCCTCGTTCAGCTCGACGAGGTCCAGGTCGCCGACCGACAGGCCGGCGCGTTCGAGCGCGAGGCGGGACGCCGGGATCGGGCCGAGACCCATGGTTGCCGGATCCACTCCGGCCACGGCCGATGAACGCATCCGGAGCATCGGCCGCAGGCCGGCATCGCGAGCGCGCTGCTCGCTCATCACGACCACGGCCGCCGCCCCGTCGTTGATTCCGCTGCTGTTTCCCGCGGTGACCGATCCGGACTCGTCCTTGCGGAACGCCGGTTTCAGGCCGGCGAGCTGCTCGAGGGTGGTGTCCGGTCGCGGATGCTCGTCCCGGTCGACGGTCAC
>DASYGU010000295.1:0-13846 GCA_035999355.1 Candidatus Limnocylindria bacterium
GCACCGCTCCTCGAGCGACGAGCCGCCGCGCGCGCTCAGCGGGACTTCGCGGCCGCCGACGCGCTCCGCGAGGAACTCGCTGCGATGGGGGTGGAGGTCCGGGACACGCCAGACGGCCAGGTCGCGACCCGCCGCCGATAGGGATCGGGCCAAAGGGGACCGCCAAGCGGGGGGCCACATGGCCCCCGTTCTCGGTCCGTTCGCCACTGAGCGGAATGCGACCGATGCGCCAGCGTTCCACTTGAGTTCATAAGAAATGCGAACCGTGGAATGAGGTACAGGGAAATGACTCGTCGATTCAAGATCCTCGGCATCGGGATGGTGCTGATCGGCTTCGCCTTCGTGGCGGCCGGTGGCTACTCATACATCAAGGTCCAGGAAGGCTACCGGTCGCTGAATGCGTTCAGCGCCGCACAGAACGTCGCCCTCAGCTACAACGAGGACGGCCAGCTCGTCGACGGCGGAGATCCAGCCGAGGCGGCGGTCATCATGGCGCTGCTCACCGACGAGTGGGGCTACCCGGTCGTGGCGTCCGATCTCGATCCGAACGACCCGGTGGTGAACACGGCGAGCGAGTACATGTTCGAGATGGCGACCATCGCCACGCACATCATGCATGGGACCCAGACGATCGTGCTCGATGAGCCGGTCGAGTACAACGGTGAGACGTTCGCCGCCGGCGAGTACGAGTTCGCCATCGACGGGCGCTACTACGCCGACTTCGACCGGGCCCACCCGCTCGAGGGCCCGGCTCGCGGCCTGGCCTGGAGCCCGACCGCTCTCGGCCTGATCGGCCAGCTCGGCGTGGGCGCCGTCACCCATTCCACCCTCCAGATGGGCCTCGGGCTCGCCGCCGCGCTGGGCGCGGTCGGCGGAGCGCTCCTGGTCCTCGGTGGCGGACTGGTGTGGGCGGTTCGGCCCGAGCGCGAGGCGGTGCCGGCGATTCAGCCGGTCACGACTCCGATCCCGGCCTGAAGCCGCATGGTGCGGGTCCGACCGCACCGACTCCGAAACCGGGCCGCCGTCGCGGCCCGGTTTCGCGGTCTGCCCGGGTAGCATGGGGTCGTGACTGAAGAACGCCGGCTCGTCACGATCCTGTTCGCGGACGTCGCCGGCTCGACTGCCCTGGGCGAGTCGCTCGATCCGGAGGACATGCGGGCCCTCCTGGGCCGCTACTACGAGATCGCGCGGGAGGTCGTCGCCGCCCACGGCGGCACGCTCGAAAAGTTCATCGGTGATGCGGTGATGGCCGTGTTCGGCCTCCCCACCGCGCATGACGACGATGCCGCGCGAGCCCTGGCCGCCGCCCTCGCCCTCCGCGACCAGGTTCGAGGCGACGCGCGCCTTGGGGAGCGGCTCCCCATTCGACTCGGCCTCAGCACCGGCGAGGTCGTCGCGGCGATGGGCGGGACCGGGGACGACTTCCTGGTGACCGGCGACGCGGTCAATGTCGCTGCCCGCCTCCAGCAGGGGGCCGAGAGCTGGGAGATCGTGTGCGCTGAGCGCACGGTGCGCGCCGCCGGGGATGGCTTCGCCTTCGGGGAGCCCATCCAGGTCGACGCCCGCGGCAAGCGGGCGGCGGTGCCTGCGCGGCGACTCCATGAGGCGCGTGCCGCCCGGCCGCGGCCCAGGACCCCGTTCCTGGGCCGTGACGCCGACGTGGCCCAGCTCGAGCTGACCTCGGGCCGGTCCATGAAAGAACGCCGCCCGTACCTGATCACGATCACGGCCCCGGCGGGCACGGGGAAGTCCCGTCTGCTCGAGGAGTTCCTGGCTCGCCTGCCCGAAGAGCAGCCCGGCGCCCGGGTCGTGACCGCGCAGTGTCTTCCCTATGGCCAGCGACTGACGTACTGGCCGCTCCATGCCCTCCTCCTCCAACTCCTCCACCTGCCCGAGGACGGCGACCTGGACGCCATTCGACCGGCCGCAGCGGCGTGGCTCGAGGCCGCCGGCGATCCACTCCCGCGCCGGACCGCCGAGTTGCTGGTCGCGACATTCGGCGCCGGCGAAGGCGACCCCATCGACCGGGCGGAGCTGTTCGCGGCGTGGCGCACGGCGATCGAGCTCGCGGCTCGCGAGCATCCGCTGGTCGTCGTGGTCGAGGACCTCCACTGGTCCAGCGACAGCCTGCTGGACCTAATCGAGGTCATCCTTCAGCCCCGGGGCGAGGCGTCGCTGCTCATGATCGTGCTCGCTCGTCCCGAGCTCCTCGATCGACGCCCGACGTGGGGTGGTGGACGACGAAACTACGTAGCCCTCAACCTCGAGCCGCTGGACGAGCTGGCCATTGCCGCGCTGGCCGACTACCTGCTCCAGGGACCGCCGCAGGAGGTGGTCGACACCGTCGTCGCCCGGGCCGAGGGGAATCCGTTCTATGCCGGCGAGCTGGCCCGGGCCCTCCGTGAGCGCGCGCCCGATCTCGACGATCCGGCGGCGGTGACCGCGGCGGTCGCTGCCCTGCCGGACACGGTCCACGCCACGGTCCTCGCCCGCCTCGACCTCCTCGCGCCGGCGCCGCGACGCGCGATCCAGCTCGGGTCCGTCTTCGGACGGAGCTTCCAGACCGGCGGGGTGGCGGCCCTCGAGCCCGAGCTGGCGGGAAACCTCACCGACACCATCAACCACCTTCTCGAGCACGACCTGCTCCGCCAGGGCATCGGGGACGAGCTCACCTTCCGCCACATCCTCATTCGCGAGGTCGCGTACCAGACCCTGCCCCGGGCCGAACGCGCGCGCCTTCACGGGGCGGCGGGGGCATGGCTCGAGACCCAGTCCGCGGGACACGAGGAAGAGGTGGCCGAGCTGGTCGCCTTCCACTTCCGGGAGGCCGTCACGCTCGGGACGGCCGCGGGGATCGATCTCGACGTGGGCACGATCGACAAGGCGGTGACCTGGCTCAATCGCGCGGCCACCGCCGCGACGGCCGGTGCCGCGTACGAAGAAGCCGGGCGTCACCTGCGCGCGGCGATCGAGATCGCCCCGCGAGAAGAGCTCCCCGAGCTGTGGGCTCGGCTGGGCGACATCTTCGGTGGTGGGAACCAGGCCACCGAGGCGTATGCGAACGCGGCACGGATCGGCAAGGAGCTGGGCAGGTCACCCGATTTCGTGCTGCGCGCGATGAGCGGCGAGCTCATGGTCCTCGGGCGTTGGGGTGGCTCGGTCGGCTCCCCACTCGCGCCGGGCGAGGTCGAGGCCCTCGTCGCGGACGTGCATGCGCTGCGCTCGGAGGCGACCGATCGCGCCGTGATCGGCTGGTCGCTGGTCGCCGAGTCGTTCATCCCGTTCGAGGCGGCCACCAGCGATCGGATTGCCACGAAGGACGAGTGGGACAACGCTCGGACAATCGCCGAACAGGGTTTGGCCATTGCCCGCGAGCTGGACGATGCGCCGATGATCAGCGCCGCCCTCGATGCACTGTCGTCGTACACGCTGGGTACCGACCCCGAGGCGGGCGTCAGGTTCGCGCTGGAGCGCAAGGCCCTCGAGGATCGGCTCCCGCTCTACGAGCGGACGGACACGCAGAACATGCTCGCCTGGTCCTCGGCCGCGCTCGGCAAGCTCACCACTGTCCTCGACGCGGCGGAGAGCATCCTCCGCGATCTCGCCCCCAACCAGGCCCAGGCGCTGGCGCTCAGCCTCGCCGGGTGGCAATGCTGGGCACTTGGCCTGCTGGGTCGATGGGACGAGATGTCGCCAGCCACGGAACGAGCGTCACGGTTGTGGGAAGAGGCGGGGCGCATATCCGCCGGCTTCGCGATGCACGCCTTCATCGTGGCCGCGGACGTCGGCCGGGCCCGGCAGGACGACCGGCTCAGGAGCCGAGCCGTGGCCACCCTGCTGGGTATCGGTGAGCAGTTCCCGCCCGGCCAGCTCTTCCGTCGCCTGACCGCGTTCGCCGAGCCGGATCCCGAGGCCCTCGTCCGGAACGTGGTCCTCGACTGGCAGCCGTACATCACCCGAGTGCATTACGTCGAACGGGCCGTCGCCCTCTGCGCCGACGTGCGCCACCCGATCCCGATCGATGGTCTCGACACGCTGCTGGCCGAGTCCCGAACCCGCGACCAGCGACTCCTGACCGCGCAGCTCCTCCGTGCGCGCGGGAACCAGGAGCGCGACGAGGGCAATGTGCGCGAGGCGCTCGAGCTGTTCCGCGGGTTTGGTGCGGGTCCGCTCGTGGCCCGCTGCGAGATCGAGCTCGGGCAGCTCGTCGATGATCCGGACCTCGTCACCTCGGGAACGGCCGTCCTCGATGCTCTCGGGGACATGACCCACCTGAGCCGGGTCGCGGCTCTTCGGCGTTGAACGGTATGACCCCTAGAGGCAGCTGAAGCGGGCGTCCGCCCAGTCGGCGTGGTCGTAGTTCTTGCTCGGCCCGGTGGGAACGATCAGGCTGAGGAGACTCGTCCCGGCCGGTAGGGCGAGATTGAGACTGCGGGTCGCGCTCGTGCCGGTCATCGTCGGGCTGGTGTAGATCGTGGCGCCGTTCGCCTGGACCTGGAACGTGAGGCTGCCGAGGCTGCCGACCTCGTCATCGAGCCCGACCGAGGCCAGGAAGGAGCAGCTCCCGGCCGGCACCGTGTAGCGCAGGTCGGAGGCGGCATGGGTTCCCAGGCCCCGCGCGTACACCACGCCGGCCAGGGTGATCGGCCCCCCATCGCCGGCCAGGTCCTCGCCGTTGCTCCGATCGCGCTCATAGGGTCCCCATCCGTTCGTGGCCGTGGTCGGGGTCAGGGCACTGAGGTAGGTCACCGTCGGCCCGCCGCTGGCGACCGTGAAGGTCGCGGTGTAGGTGGCGGAGGTCGCGGGGGCGACGATCGTGTGGCTCGCCGCGCCGCCATCGGACCACGTGCTGAACTGGTAGTTCGTCCCACCCATGCTCTGCGGCGACGATGCGCTGACGGAGGTCGCCGAGCCCACGATCACGGTTCGGGTGAAGGGGGTCGCCTGGCTGCTCGCGCCAACCGTCAGTTGGAGGCCGCTTGGACTGCTCGCAAAGCTCAGGTTCACCGTGCGTGGGTCCAGTCGGCGGGTCACGGTCGTGCTCAGGCCACCGGAATCGGTCGCGGTCAGCTGGAGGTCCAGGTATGACGGGTAATCGTGATCGGGTGCGGCAAACGAGGAGCCAGCCGTTCCCGACCAGGTCTGGATGTCATGGCTATGGCAGTTCGACGGGCAGTGCTGGACGATCAGCTTCCAGCTGAGGCGGGCGGCAGCCAACGTGCCGTCCTGGGCATCGGTCGCGTGACCGGTGAAAGCGACCGACTGACCGACCGCCCATGTGGTGCCGACGGTTGGGGTGTCGATCACCGGCTGCGGGGGCGTATTCGACGAGCCTCCCGCACCGCAGCTGAAGCGAGCGTCGGCCCAGTCGCCGTGGTCGTGGTTCTTGCTCGGTCCGGGGGGGACGTTCAATCGGAGGAGGCTTGCGCCGGCAGGCAGGACCAGGCTGAGGGCGCGGGTGGCACTGGCGCCGGTCATGGTCGGACTGGTGTAGAGCGTCGTGCTGTCGGCCTGGACCTGGAATGTCAGGCTGCCCTGGCTGCCGACCTCGTCGTCGAGACCGATCGAGGCCAGAAATGTGCAGTTCGCGGCCGGCACCGTGTAGCGCAGGTCCGAAGCGGCATGGGTTCCCAGGCCGCGGGCGTACACCGCCCCGGCCAGCGTGATCGGGCCCCCGTCTCCAGCGAGCGCCTCGCCGTTGCTCCGATCGCGCTCATACGGACCCCATCCGTTGGTCGCGACAGTCGGTGTCAGCGCACTCAGGTAGGTGACGGTCGGGCCGCCACTGGTGGCGGTCACCGGGGTCGTTGCCGTACCCGTCCCACCGTGGCCGTCCGAGACCCGCAGGGCGACGGTGACCGTCCCCAGGGCATACGTCCTCGACGCGGTGGATCCGGTTCCGTCGTCGAACTGGCCGTCCCCGTCAAGATCCCACGCATAGGTCAGCGGATCGCCGTTCGGGTCACTCGACCCCGCCGCGCTGAAATTCACGCTCAACGGGGCCGGCCCGCTGCTGGGCACCGCGGAGACGAACGCGGTCGGCGCGCCATTGCCGGCATGCGAGATCCGGCGGATCGTCCCGCCATCAAAGTCCACGTAGAACAAGTCTCCGCCGGGCCCGACCTCGAGATCCACCGGATTCGCCGCTCCCGACACGAACGTCGCCCGGGTGGTGGGATCCGGCAGACCGTTCGCCCCGGCGTACATCACCCAGATGCAGTCACGCGGGTTGTCCGCGAAGAACAGGGCGCCGGTGTACTGGCTCGGATATGAGCCGGGAGCTGAGAAAGCCATGCCGGCGGTGGCGGAGCTGCCAACCGCGCAGTTTTCACCGTTGACCACCTTGGCCGCGTGGTTATAGGCGAAGTACGGAGCCACGACCGCCCCGGCGCCCGCCGCGTAAAGGTTCTCGCAGATGTTGAGATTCGCCGCGTCGTATCCGGCCTGGCGCCCGCTTCCCTCGTAGCAGGGCCAGCCGAAGTTCGCGACGGTGCCCGACGGCACGAAGCGGTTGATCTCCTCGAAGGCGTCCCAGCCGACGTCGCCGATCCACAGCTCGTTGGTGCCGGGCCGGACGGTGAACCGGAACGGATTACGGAATCCCTCGGCGATGATCCGGCGCGCGTTGACGTCGGAGCTGCCGGCGAGCGGATTCTGCGGCGCGCCGAGGCCGGTGGCCGGGTCGAGGCGGAGGACCGCACCGCTCAGCGCGACCGGGTCGCCGCCCGTGCGCAAATCCTGGGACCGCAGGGCGCCACCTTCTGCCGTGGGCGCCGTCTGGTTGCCCCCAACCGGGACTGGAGGATCCCCGCAGGGATTCTCGGGAGTGGGGCTGTTACCGGATCCCCCGCCCTGCCCGTAGTCGGCGAACGTCCAGCTCGCGCCGTCACCTCCCGACACGTAGAGGTAGCCGTCGGCTCCGAACTCGAGGGAGCCAACCGAATGGCTCGGATACTGCTGGCACCAATCGGTGATCAACACCGCTTCCGGACCGGCCTGGTTGCCGTTCGCGGTGAGACGCGACACACGACCCGTGACCACGCAACCGTCGGTGGTCGGGCCGGGGGGCGACGGGCAGCCGTCGGACGTCACGCCGGGCGATCCCCAATGGGGGGCCGTGCCGCCGGGAAGGGCGTCGTAGGCGTAGAGCACGTAGACGCTCGGGTCGGACGGGAAGGTCGGCGCGAGCGCCATTCCCATCAATCCGCGGTCCCAGAAGTTGAAGACGTTCGTGCGCAGGTCCGCGAACACGGTCGGGGTCGGGTCGGCGAGCGAGTCGAACACCTTGATAAGGCCGCTCTTTTCCCCGACGAAGACCCGGCCATCGGACGAGAAGCGAATGACCATCGGGTTGGTCAGACCGCTGAAGGCGATGGACTCCGAAAAGCCGGCCATCGTGGCAGCGCGGGAAACCGGCGGCGTGAACAGCTGTGGCACCCACAACCCGACACCCAGAACCAGGGCGAGGAACAGGTGGATGAGACGTCTGCTGACCATGCCGGGCACGTGGCGACTCCGTGACTCGACGGGTCGGGCTCGCCACTCGCTCGACGCGATCCTGGCGACCGTGGGCAGATCGCGCGTCAGCACCCCGTCCGACTCCCGACCGTACACGCCCCACTGCCGTTGGCAAGGGCGCGGCGGCCTTCTACGGCAGATTCCGGTGACTTCAGGCACCAGAAACTCAAATCCGGACGGGTATCGTGGCCCGATGGCAGAGGCAGGTAGGTATGACGTGGTCGTGATCGGCGGCGGGCTTCTTGGCCTGGCCACGGCGCGAAACCTTCTTACCGATGGACCGCCTGGCCTCCGGATTGCCGTCCTGGAGCAGGAGAGCGACATCGCGCTCCATCAGAGCGGACGCAACTCGGGCGTGATCCACCGTGGGATCTACTACGCCCCGGGGTCTCTGAAGGCTCGCCTGTGCACGACGGGATCGCGGCGACTGACGGCGTATTGCGACGAGAAGGGGATCCCGTGGGAACGGACCGGCAAGGTCATCGTTGCCCTGAACGAGCAGGAGCTCCCGCGCCTGGACGAGCTGTATCGACGCGGGGTGGCAAATGGCGTCCCTGGCCTCAAGGTCATCGGGCCGGAGCACTTGCGAGAGCTCGAGCCGTCCGCCGTCGGCGTCCGGGCCGTCCATTCGCCGGAGACCGGCATCGTGGACTTCCGGCGGGTCGCGCAGGCGTATGCCGATGACGTGGTCCACGCCGGAGGCGAGATCCGGCTGGAGTCGCGTGTGCGCTCCATCGAGGAGCGGGGCGACGAGGTTCGGGTGATGACGGACGGCGGCGAAATCGGGACGCGGTACCTGATCGCCTGCGCGGGACTCCAATCCGACCGCGTTGCGGCGATGACGGACGCCTCCGTGCGCCGGGCAATGCGCATTCTCCCGTTTCGGGGGGACTACTTCGTCCTGCGACCCGAACGATCCTTCCTGTGCCGCTCGCTGATCTACCCCGTCCCGGATCTGCGCTTCCCGTTCCTCGGGGTCCATTTCACCAAGCGCATGGACGGCTCGATCTGGGCCGGCCCGAATGCCGTGCTCGCCCTGGCCCGCGAGCGGTACGGGCGCGCTGACGTACGAATCGCAGACGTCGTCGACACGGTGACGTTCGCAGGGTTCTGGCATCTCGCCATGGCCCACTGGCGAATGGGCATGAGCGAGGCGTGGCGCGACGTGGCCCGACACGCCTTCGGTGATGCGCTCCGTCGCTTTGTCCCGGACCTTCGCGACGACGACCTGCTGCCGGGGCCGGCCGGGAACCGGGCGCAGGCGGTCGCGGCCGACGGCTCGCTGGTCGATGACTTCCGGATCACCGCGTCCGGCAGGAGCATCCATGTTCGCAACGCCCCGTCACCAGGCGCCACCTCTTCGTTGGCGATCGGAGAGATGATCGCCAGGCACGCGCGCCGCCGGTTCACGCTGGACGCCTGAGCGGTCTGCGAGGAGAACGGACGACCGCCGGCCGCTCAGCGGCCGGCGGTCACCTGGTCCGAGGTTGACCTCGGGCGTTCGCCTTATGGAAGTCCGGCGTGGACCTCCAGCAGATCGAAGGTGGCGGTGTACGGCGAGGCGGGTCCCTGCGAGGTCGAGAAGATCCCGACCGCGAGGGCCTGCGTCCCGTCGGTCCACGAGGCAGGCACGGTTCGGGCACCGGCTCCGGTCGTGAATCCACTCCGGGTGACGCCGTTGTTGGTCGAGTACGTCGGGCTGTAGGTATGCGCGACGGTGTCGATGTACAGGTACAGGTCGGTGCATGCCGCCGATCCGATGGCCGCATCCAGCTTCGCGGCAATGATCGAGCCTTCGCCGTTGACCTCCCGACTGTCATGGACTCCGGTGCCGGTGGACGTCTCGATCACGGCCTTTATGTAGTTGTCCTGGTTGCCCGGCCCGATGATGATCCCGGCCGAGGCGAAGACGCCCGGCGGGTACGGGCTGCAGACGCGGCCGTGGACCGTGAAGCTCGAGACCGGCATGGTCACGTTGACCTGGAAGCCGTTCTTGAGGTCATTCCCACCATTCGCCGAGTCGCCTTCCGGCACCTGGTCGACGACGAAGTGTCCGGAGCCATCCAGCCCGACCAGCGCCGGGTTGTACTGGGTGAGCGACGGGGTGAAGGAGTTGGTCATCAGGCCGGTGAACCCACCGTCCTCGATTTCGCCCCCACCTGCGTCGAAGGTCAGGGAGAACGGGAGCGTCCTGCCGCTCGCGTTGGTGCCATCGGTGGCGAAGGCATCACATTCATCCGGCTGGCCGTCGCCGTCGGTGTCGCCGCTGTTGGCGATGACCGTCAGGTTGACCGTTGCCGTGTCGCTCCCTCCGGCGCCATCACTGATGGTGTAGTTGAAGCTGTCGGCGCCGGTGTACCCGGAATCGGAGACGTACGAGACGACGCGGGGAATCTCCACGCCACCGAGGCGGTGGGTGAGGATCCCGGCCGTACCGTGCGCCGGGTCGGAGACCGCCGTGATCGAAAGGGTTGCTCCCTCGGCATCGGTGTCGTTGTTGAGCACGCGGTACTGCCACTTGCAGTCTGACTTCACGTTGCCGAGGTTGTCGTTGTTGGCGTTCGGGGGCATGCCAGGAATGAATGCCTGGAGCTGGCTCTCGAGCGCGGCGCAGACCACCCCGGTCCCGCCGGCGATGATGATCTGGCCAGGGTTGAGCCGATCGAGCTCGGTCGCCGTCTCGCTCGGAATCGCGCACTGCGAGACGAGCAGGAGCGGACCACCCAGGTGCGCGGCGGCAGGGCCTGCTGCCAGCGCATCAGGGAATCCCAGACCGTTGGCGACATAGACGACGTTCACGCCCGGGTCGAACGTGCCCGCCGAAATGGCGGCCGCGGTCGCGTATCGGTTGAGCCCTGCCTGGCGGTTGACCGTCGAGGAGTAGGCACCCAAGGCGGTCTTGACGGCGTCCGACACGACGCCGATGCCACCGGCGACGATGATCTCGTCGGGGTTCAGCCGGTCGAGCTCGGTTGCCGTCTCGCTCGGGATCGAGGACTGGGTGACGAGGAGGAGCGGACCACCGAGTTCAGCCGCGGCAGCGCCGGCGCCCAGGGCATCGGCGAATCCAAGGCCGTTGACCACGTAGGCCACGTTCACCCCAGGGCTGAACGTGTCATGGGAGATGGCGGCCGCCGTTGCATAGCGGTTGATTCCCGACTGCCGGGAAACGTCTCCCGGAGCCGCGGCAACGCTCAGCGCCGGAAGCGTGGACGCGATGACGAGGGCACAGAGCGAAAGCGAAATTCGGGAAAACGTGCGTGGAGCCAACAGGGATCTCCCCTCTCAGGAACGCGGCGTGGGCATGCGCCGGTTGGGATGGATGAGGACGGATTGAATGACGGATCTGGACGATGCCGCTGGATGGTTCCCTTGGTTCCCTCCTGCGAGGCAGCCAGCCCAAAGCCGCAGGCGGGACGGTACTGGTTATGCGCTTCCGTGTCTAGGACCTTCGGCGGTCACCGGGCATTTCGCAGTGCCTCCGGTCAACACTTTCCCTGGATCAGGCGCCGCCCGGCAGCGGTACATCCTCGGGAACGAGGCCCTCGCTCCGCAGCTCGCGCCACAGGTCGTCCGGGATGGTCCGCGTGAAGTGCGCAACGTTCTCCTTGATCTCGTCTGCCGAGCGGACCCCGACCAGCACGGACCCGATGGCGGGGTGAGCGAGGGGAAACTGGAGCGCCGCGGCGGCAAGTGGAACGTCGTACCGCGCACACACGGCCTGCATCTTGAGGGCCCGTTGGAGCGGTTCGGCGTCGCTCCCCACGGCGTGGTAGTCGAACGACGCCCCCGGCTTGGGATTGGCCAGGATCCCGCTGTTGAAGACGCCGCCAAGGTTGACGGTCATGCCCCGGCGAAGTGCGGTTGGCAGGAGATCACGAAGGCCGGACTGATTGAGGAGGGTGTATCGGCCGGCCAGCAGGAAGCAGTCGAAATCGGCGTCCTCCGCGAAGCGGGTGAGCATCTGGGACTGGTTCATGCCGACCCCGATGGCTTGAACCGAGCCGTCCCCCCGGAGCCGATCGAGTGCCCTGAATGCCCCGGACAGGGCCTTGTCGTAGTGGTTGTCGGGGTCGTGGATGTACAGCATGTCAAGCCGATCGAGACCGAGCCGGGTGAGGCTCTCCTCGACCGAGCGCATGACGCCGTCGTAGCTGAAATCGAAATACGAATCGAGCGCTCGCTCGTCGCCGCGGTCGAAGGGGAAGCCCAGCGGATAGGTCGGATCGCGCCCGAGGATGCGCCGGCCGAAGCGAGCTGCATGGCGACCGATCAGGGCCGGCCCGCGCTCCGGGCCGCGCACCGACTGGTTGAGAACGCTGGCGACCTTCCGGGCGGTGGAGACGCGGCGGAGCAGGCGGCCGACTTTCGTGGCGATCACGAGTTCGTCCCGGGGGATCATGGATATGGCCTCCCCCACCCGCTTCTCGGCCAGGCCAGCGCCATATTGGGGGGCGGTGTCGATCAGCCGCACACCGAGCCGATGGGCCGTCTCGACGATGCTGCGGGCCTCGTCATCCTCGATCAGACCCATCATGTTCCCGAGCGGAACCGTGCCAAGGCCGAGTCGTGAGATACGGAGGCTGGTCGAGCCGACTTGCGCGGTTGGGAGGTCTTCCGGCTCATGTGACTGGGTGCTCATAGGCGATACCTCGAAATGTCGGTCAGTCCTGTAGTCAGGAGGTCAACGGATATCTCGCCGGCCACGATGGCGAGGACGGGCAGCAGGGCGACGAGAATAAGGGCAGCTCGCGCCGGCCGCTCATAGGGAATCAGCGCGATCGCGCCCACCGTCAGCCCCACGAGCGCGAGCATCACGAGCTCGGGGGACCAGACGCCCAGGTAGACCGTGATCGCGACAACAAGGGCATCGATGGACAGGCTCACCGGGACGACGAGCGCAACCCGAGCCACTCGGTCCGTGATGCCGGTCAGCCACAGGACTGCCAGCCCCGGGCCAATGGCCAGGAAGACGGCGACCGTGATCTCGCGGAGCGGCAGCTCGTCGGCCGCGATGGCGAAGCTCGCGGCAAGGCCCAGCAACGCGACCAGGAGGATCTGGAGTCTGGCGGGGGAGGTCATCGGTCCGGCTCGGCCGGCTCGGCCGGCGGCGGCACGCGATAGACCGCCCCATCGGCATTCGCGAAGAGGAGCTCTGCCCGCTGTGCCATCGCCTGGACCCGATGATCCCATCGGGCATCGCTCATGTTCCAGAAGAGCTCCGCATACGCGCGCTGGCCGCGGGTGATGATGAGGTAGCTGTCATTCGCCTCCGGAGTGCGGCGCGTGAGCTCGAGCACGACGAGATCCATGTCGCCGAATCGCCACTCGGAGTCGAGGGCGACGTGCCGGTGCTGCTCCCACTCGATGTACCCCAGCGGTACGGAGTGATTCGCCGAGCCGATGGTGTCCCCGGGCTGCGCTACCGATGCCACGTATTGCATGACACGGTATTCCGCCGCCGTCACGTAGTCCGCCTTCTCGTTCCCATAGCGGGTCAGGAGCATGACGCTGGCCAGGGTGATGGACAGGAGCCCGAGGGCGCCGAACGTGCGCCACGTCCCGGGTCGCATGGTCGGAAAGAACGCGGCCGCCGCGAAGAACGCCATGAACGGACCCGAGAACAGGTAGACCCGCAGCAGCATCTCGCCGCCGTACGCCTGGAGCAGGATCAGACCGAAGGGTGCAATGGCGAGCACAGCCAGCGTCAGATCCAGCTGGCCGGACCGCAGCCGGCGCAGGCCGCCGATCAGGGCCAGGACCCAGACACCGAGGGTCAGGACGAGTCGCGCCTGCAGCACGAACAGGTGGCCCCGGCTGCCAACCAGTCGAGCCAAGGTCGAATCGATGTTCTCGGGTCGGAAGATCTGTTCGAGGAGGCTCGCAAGATGGCCCGATAGGAAAGTCGTGGCCATGAACATCAGCCAGAGGCTCAGCAGGACGACCATGAACATGGCCAGACCGGTCAGGCGAATCCGGTTGAAGATGGTCAAGCCGATGACGCCGCCAACGAGGGCGAACGGCGTCAGCTGATGACTCGCAACGGACGTTCCGAACATCGCCGCGACGATGGCGATGAGCCCAATCTGCTGGCGGACCGAGATCGAGCGCCCGGCGCGAACGGCCTCGATCGAGCCCGCTGGGTCGACCAGGATCGCGGCCAGCAGGGACCGGAGCCGGAGGCGCGCCGACGACGTCCCACCGCCGGTCGAGCCTGCTGACCCGCTCCGACGGAACCAGGTCAGCAGGACGGCCAGTACGGCCAGCAGCAGGAGCAGGTTGAATGCCTGGGGCGAGAAGTAGTCCTGGCCGACCCAGTTGACGAGGT